>JAZQKW010000202.1:0-26192 GCA_045542375.1 Butyrivibrio sp. | reverse complement strand
AAAACCTTGTAGATTTCTTGTAAGAACGATATAATAATATGGTTTAGTATATTTTTGGAGGCATATATGGTTTTCAGCTCGGCGGTTTTTTTGTTCATATTTTTACCAGTGGTAATTTTGCTCCACACGGTAATACAGAATATTAAAGTTCGCAACGGCTTGCTTATTGTGGCAAGTCTTGTTTTCTATGCCTTCGGTGAGCCGGTATACGTGTTAATGTTAATAGGCTCAGTAGCAGTTAATTATATTTTTGGAACTTTACTGGCAAGGAATAAGAATAAGGCGGTGCTTGCAGTTGCCGTAGTTGTTAATCTTGCGCTCCTTGTGGTATTTAAGTACACAGGATTTTTAGTAACAAGTATCAATCAGATTTTTTCATCCAATATTCCGGTTCCGGATATAGTGATGCCAATAGGCATTTCATTTTATACATTCCAGGCAATATCATATATTATAGATACATATCGTTCAGAGGATAGTGGTAAGCAGAGCTTTTTTGACGTGCTGCTTTATATATCGCTGTTCCCACAGCTTATTGCAGGACCAATCGTAAAATATAATTCCATCAAAGATGAGATTAAGACAAGAATGGTGACAACGGATGGGCTGTTACATGGTATAAGACTTTTTGTAATCGGGCTTGCGAAAAAAGTTCTCATAGCCAACACTGTAGGTTATGCGGCAGACACCGTATTCAGTATGAATACAAGTCTTATAGATATGCCACTTGCCTGGTTTGGTGCAATATGTTATACCTTGCAGATATATTTTGATTTTTCCGGATATTCGGATATGGCACTGGGTATAGGAAGAATGATGGGCTTCACATTCCCTAAGAATTTTGACCATCCGTATGTGGCGTCAGGAATCAGAGTGTTCTGGAGAAAATGGCATATGTCTTTGACAGCATGGTTCAGAGAGTATCTCTATATTCCGCTTGGCGGTAATCGTAAAGGGCTTGCGAGACAGATACTTAACAGTATGATTGTATTTACCTGTACGGGCATATGGCACGGTGCCAATGTTACTTTTATAGTATGGGGCGTTATGCACGGAATTCTTATATCTGTGGAGACACTGATTTTTAAGAAAAAAGAACAGGACAAGTTCAATGTGCTCAAATGGATATATACAATGATTTTTGTGGTTGTGGGATTTGCAATCTTTAGGGCTGATGATATAGCTTATGCAATGTCCTATGTAGGAAAGATGTTTTCGTTTAACTCTTTTGCAGCAGCAAGAGCGGTGGGGCTTTCATTTCTTACACCATATTTTATTACTATACTTGTGCTTGCAGCGATTGCGTGTACACCTGTGTGCAGATATATTGCAGATAAAACTAAGAACCATAAGATATACAATGTGATTAACTATGGCAGTTACGTTGTAGTGGCGGTGCTGTTGCTGTTATGTATTATGAATCTGGCATCAACATCATATAATCCGTTTATCTATTTCAGATTTTAAGGAGAAGGGCTATGAAGCTTAAGAAAATACTTAAAATTGCATATATAAGCGTTTTCTTTTTATTCCTGTCTGTAGTGGGAATATGCTCTTTTGTGATAAAAGAAGATACCTCCGGTAAGGAAAAACCTGTGGAATTAGAATACACAGGATACAAGGACTGGAGTAAGGGATTTGATACCTATTTTTCTTCCAATTTTGCTTTTAGAAAGAGCTTTATCCAGATGGACAGCATGTTAAAATACAATTTGTTCAATTATACCGGAGAGCGGGAAGTTATTGCCGGTAAGGATGACTGGTTGTTCTACGAACAGGCACTTAAGGATTACGATGGAAGCGAGATTTTATCAGATGCTGAAATAGAAGAAATTGCTGACGCAATAGAGAGGCTGTCTGAAGAGGTGAAAAAACAGGGCGGTGACATGGTTTTTGTTGTGGCACCTAACAAGATGGAGGTATATGGTGAGTATATGCCATATTATCTTAAGGAAAGCCCTAAGGACGGTAATTATGAAAAGCTTATGAAAGCACTTTCGCAGAAAGATGTTAAGTATGTGGATTTGAAGAATGTGCTTAAATCAGATTCGACCTATGGCGATATAAAGCTTTATCATAAGTGGGATTCTCACTGGAATAACCTGGGGGCGGCGGTAGCCTATAGGGAGATAATGAAGACGACAGAGTTACAATTTACTGATTATTCTGATATTCCTTTTGTAAGCAGAACAGATTTTAATGGTGACTTATACTCCATGCATTTTCCAAAAGGGGATAAGAAGGATGTAAATTATTATTTTGATGTAGAATATAATTATGACTTCACTTCTAATTTTAAATCAGTTGATGATTTGATAATTACCACGGAAAATCAGTCAGGCACTGGAAAGGTTATTTTATACAGGGATTCTTTTGGAAATGCTTTATATGAATTTTTCGCTAATGACTTTTCGGAGGCTTATATTTCAAGGGCACTTCCGTATGATGTATCTGATATTGAAGGGGCAGATTTGGTGGTTGTGGAAATCGTTGAACGTAACATTCCGAGACTTAAGGATGCCTACAGGGCAGATGCTTGAAAAAAAATGACTTTTGTGTATAATCTAAGTATTAAGAAATTGTACAAGGAGACAAGATTTTGAAGAAGATTTTATGTGTAATAACACTTATGGTTTTGTTAATAACGGGCTGTGGCAAGAATGGTGGTAACAGCGATAGTAATAATCAGGTATCGTTCACTATCAGTGGAACAGAGATTACACCGGGAGAAGACTTTGCGGAAGCATATAAGACACTCGGAGAGCCTGATAAATATACGGAAGCGGCAAGCTGTTATTTTGATGGAATGGACAAGGTGTTTACTTATAGTGGATTTGAGGTAAGAACATATCCGGTTGGCGAGAAGGATTATGTTCAGGATTTATGTATTTCATCTGATGAATACAAGACAGATAAGGGAATTACTGTTGGTTCGACTTTAGATGATGTGGTTAATGCATATGGTAAAGGATATGAGCTTAATGGTAAGATGTACAGATATATGGCAGATAACAACCAGTATGTTTATTTCTTTATAATGAACAATGCTGTTAAATTTTTTGGATATGCAAAAGATGTGCAAAATTAATCGAAAGGGATTTGCTAATTTATGATCAGAAAACTAAAGGGATTACTTATGGTGCTGACAATTTGTATTTCGTCAGTACTAATCGGGTGTAGCGGAGGTAATGGTGAAGATGTAACTAAAGCACCGACAACCAAAGCACCTACAACAGAGGAACCTACAACGGAGGAACCGACAACCGAGGAGCCTACAACGGAGGAGCCGACAACAGAGGAACCAACAACGGAAGAACCGACAACAGAGGAACCTACAACGGAGCCTTTCGTAAGTACATTTTCATTACTTCAGGCAGAACCACTCAATCCGGTAAAGTCAGGTTGTGAGGAGCTTGACAGGCTGATTGATGAATTGTTTGCCAAGATTCTTACTGAGGATATGGGCAAGTACACTAAGGTATGGACCTGTTACGAGTATCTTGTGGATAACATTACATACAGCAGGGGCATGGATGCCAATACGGGAGCGTATTCTGAGTCGGATCCTGCAACAACCCGTAAGGAGGCATTGTGGGCAACAGATTTGCTGAATTCAGGTCAGGGCTGTTGCTATAATTACTCAGCGGCATTTGCTTATATTATGAGGGCAATCGGTTATGACGCAAGACTTGTATCCGGAAATGTTCCGGCATACGCTGGTGGTGTTACACCTCATTGCTGGGTAGTTGTATATCTGGGTGGAGAACCGTATACTTTTGACCCGGACCTTGATATGAATTATCATACAAGAGGGGATAATGAGACTAAGGATTTATGGTTTGGAAGAAAAATGGATGAAGTAAAGTATTTTTATCAGGCAGTAACCAATCATGAAATTTAAACTGCCTGTGTGAAAGGACAATAGATTATTATGGCTAACGAAAAGAAATTGGTTGAGGCAATAACATCCATGGATGTGGATTTTGCCCAGTGGTATACAGACGTAGTTAAGAAAGCAGAGCTTATGGGATATTCAAGCGTTAAGGGATGTATGATTTTTAAGCCTGCAGGATACGCAATTTGGGAGAATATTCAGGCTGAACTTGACAAGAGATTTAAGGCAACAGGAGTAGAGAATGTTTATATGCCAATGTTTATTCCTGAAAGTCTTTTGCAGAGAGAAAAGGACCATGTAGAAGGTTTTGCACCTGAGGTTGCATGGGTTACACATGGCGGTCTTAATCCACTTCAGGAAAGAATGTGCGTAAGACCTACATCTGAGACACTTTTCTGTGATTTTTACAAGGATGAGGTTCAGTCATACAGAGACTTACCTAAGGTATATAACCAGTGGTGTTCAGTAGTAAGATGGGAGAAGGAGACAAGACCTTTCCTTCGTTCAAGGGAATTTTTATGGCAGGAAGGACATACAGCACATGCTACTGCTGAGGAAGCGGAAGAGAGAACACAACAGATGCTTAACCTCTATGCAGATTTCTGTGAAGAGTTCCTTGCAATACCTGTAATCAGAGGACGTAAGACTGATAAGGAAAAATTTGCCGGAGCAGAGGCTACATATACAATCGAAGCCCTTATGCATGATGGTAAGGCACTTCAGTCAGGAACAAGTCATAATTTTGGTGACGGATTTGCCAAGGCATTCGGAATTCAGTATACGGATAAAGATAATACACTTAAATATGTTCATCAGACATCATGGGGTATGACAACAAGATTAATTGGTGCCATGATTATGGTACATGGAGACGACTCTGGTCTTGTACTTCCACCAAGAGTAGCACCTATACAGGTTGACATTATCCCTGTAATGCAGAAGAAGGAAGGGGTACTTGAAAAGGCTTTTGAAGTAAAAGATACACTTGTTAAGGCAGGCTTCAGAGTTAAGGTTGATGACAGTGACAAGAATCCTGGATGGAAATTCTCTGAACAGGAGATGAGAGGAATCCCTGTCAGAGTTGAGATGGGACCAAGAGACATTGAAGCAGGACAGGCTATCGTTGTTCGTCGTGATACAAGAGAAAAAGTTACTGTTGCAATAGATGAACTTTCTACCAAGCTTGCAGAAATTCTTGATGCAATGCAGGTGGAAATGTTAGAGCGTGCGAAAGCACATAGAGATGAGCACACATATGTTGCACATGAATATGATGAATTCAAAGAAATCGTTGCAACCAAGCCAGGATTTATTAAGGCTATGTGGTGTGGTAATCAGGCTTGTGAAGACAAGATTAAAGAAGATACAACTGCAACAAGTCGTTGTATGCCTTTTATGCAGGAACGCATCGGCGGCAAATGTGTGTGTTGTGGTGAGCCTGCAGTTAAGATGGTATACTGGGGCAAAGCGTATTAGGAGATTGTAAGAATGAAAATTCAATTGCCTGAAAATGTTAGTGACATTATTCAGAAATTAATTGAATATGGATACGAAGCATATGCTGTCGGGGGCTGTGTCCGCGACAGCATTATTAGTCGTGTCCCGGGTGATTGGGATATAACAACCTCTGCCACACCTATGGAAGTTAAAAAACTTTTTAGGAGAACCGTAGATACGGGAATTGAGCATGGAACCGTAACGGTTATGATTGGCAGGGAAGGCTATGAAGTTACCACATACAGAATAGATGGTGAATATGAGGATGGAAGACATCCTGAAAGCGTTGAATTTACCACTTCTCTCAGAGAAGATTTGAGGAGAAGGGATTTTACCATCAATGCAATGGCGTACAATGACGAAACCGGTCTGGTGGATATGTTTGACGGCATTGGAGATATTGAACGAAAGATTATAAGATGTGTAGGGAATCCGGAGGAAAGATTTTCTGAAGATGCATTAAGAATGCTTAGAGCGATAAGATTTTCGGCACAGCTTGGATATGTAATTGAAGAAGGAACTGCTGCTGCAATTCGTAAGCTTGCGTACACCATAGCTAAGATTAGCAAAGAACGTATTCATACAGAACTTAATAAAATACTTCTTTCGGATAATCCGGATTATGTTATTAAAGCAAAAGAACTGGGAATCACAGATATTGTACTGGGGATAATGGACAAGATTCAGGACACATCTGTTGCAACAGCTCATATGAACAGATTGCCTAAGGATATTTCTATGAGATATGCAGCACTGTTTGCAGAGGCAGGAGCAGACGCTACAGGGAAGATGCTTAGAGAGCTAAAGCTTGACAATAACACTATAGATACAGCAACTAAGTTGGCAGGACTTCATGGCCTGGAATTTAAAGATAATGAAATATCAGTAAGACGTCAGGCATCAGAAATTGGTGTATCTATGTATGACAGATTATTGACCTTTGAACACGCATATTATGAGGTTACAGGGAACACAGATAAGGCGGATGGTATAGCAGCAATCAGAGAAATTTTTGGAAAAATTCTTGAACGAAAGGACCCTCTTACAATCAAAGACCTTGCGGTAACAGGAGGAGATTTAATTAGCGCAGGAATGAACCCGGGAAGAGAGATGGGTGAGGTTCTAAAGCGAATGCTTGAGGATGTTATTGAGAATCCGGAACACAATGAAAAAGAATATCTTTTTAAAAACCACTTACATATTTGAGAAATTTTAATCATAAGATTAGAAAGCTACAAATATATGGGTGGTTTTTTTATGGCTGACAGAGGACTTGATGTTTTTGAAAAATATGATTTAGAGGTTATGAATGTATCTAAGGGGAGAGGAGTTATGGTGGCAGAGACTGATAAGGGTCTCAGGCTCCTAAAGAACTATATCGGCAGTGGCAGACATTTGATGTGGTGTGCAGATATTTTGGATAAAATAGATGAAGGCGGGATTATTCTCACAGATGCCTATGTGAAGAATAAAGAAGATGGGTACATAACCGAAAGTGAAGACGGGGATAAATATGTAATCAAAAAATGGTATGTATGCAGAAATTGTGATATTAAAATGGTATCTGATGTGTTTTTTGCCATAAGAAGCCTTGCATTCCTACATAAAGAGCTTAGTATGGCTGAAGCAGAAAGGCTGTATGTGGATAAACCTATGGAACAGGAATATCACAGAAAATATACGGAGCTTGTAAGAATCAAAAAATATCTTGGAACCAGACATCAAAAGAATGAGTTCGAGGGTATTGCTGCACATTCCTGTGACGAATTTATAACTGAAGCAATGGAAGCAGAGGATAATATTAAGACAGGAATCTGCGATGACCCGGATATGTATGGATTATGTCATGGGAATTATAATTATCACAATATATGCTTTAGTCAGAGCATACCTGTAATCAGCAATTTTGAAAAATTGGCATATGGCAACCAGATGACGGATTTGTATTCTTTTATGAGAAAAATAATGGAAAAAAACAACTGGGATTTAAAGATTGGTTATGGGATGATAGCTGAGTATGACAGAATAAAGCCTATTAAAGACAGGGATTTGTGCCTGCTACATGCACTTTTTATGTTTCCGGAAAAATACTGGAAGATTCTTAACGGATATTACAACTCCAACAAAGCATGGATTCCACATAAAAATACGGAAAAACTGATTAACGTGATTAATCAGAATGAAGCCAGAAGAACTTTTATTGATACTCTCAGATAAAAATGATATACTTAAGATTAATAAATTATATGGAGAACGGTTGATAATATGAAGAGACTTTTCGCAATATTAATGTCAATAATTATAATTGTAGGGATTACCGGATGTAAGGGAGAATCTGAGAAGAAGAGACCTACCAGACCGGTACAGCAGACCACGGCCGAAGGTAATGTGGTTAAGAGAGTTGCTGTTATTAAATCCATTGATACTGACAGTGAGAATATAACCTTTGTTGATGTGGAAAGTGGTGTTCAGGAAATCTACGCATACAATAACGGGACGGAATGCTTAAGTAAGTCGGGTGAGGCTATTACGATAGCACAGATACATCCGGGGGATGTGGTTGATGTGCATTATAATAATAGTACCTTTATTGTTAAGAAATTACAGGTATCGAAGGATGAAGATGTATGGGTTAATTCTAAGGTTACATCTTTTTCAGTAGATGAGAAGACCCAGTCAATTAAGATTGGCAAGACTATGTATTACTACACCAGCCAGACGCTCATTATGTCAGACGGAAGGGAGATAGATATAAGAGAGCTTAACAACTCAATGGACCAGCTTGTAGTAAGAGGATATGACAATAAGGTTGTATCCATTGTTGTGGACAAGGGTCATGGCTATCTGACGCTTACCGGGGACAGTCTTTTTGTTGGTGGACTTATTAATGTAGGTGGGGTACTTGCAAGAAGGATTGAGTCCGGAATGTTACTTGCCGTAACAGAAGGAAGCTATAAGGTAGAGGTTGTAAATGGAGAGTACAGAGCTGAGAAATATGTAACAATCAAGAGAGACGAAGAATTCCAGCTCGATTTTTCAGATGTTGCAGCCAATGTTACTCATACAGGAAATATCAAGATTTCTGTTGATGTTAAGGGTGCAAGACTGTACATAGATGGCAACGCATATAACTACGCTTCAATCCTTACTCTTAAGGCAGGTAAGCATGATATACGTGTAACAGCGGAAGGCTATAATGATTATACTAAGACAATTGAGATAAAAGAAGGATACCAGACTCTTAATGTTTCCCTTGAGGAAAGCAGTTCAGAGGAAGGAACTACAGCGGCACCGGAGACAGAGACTACAACCTCGGTTGAAGGAGAGACCATTGTAAGTAAGGTTAATGATGTTACTGTAAAGGGACCTGCAGGAGGGCTGGTATATTTTGACGGAAGCTACAAGGGTGTGGCACCGGTAACCTTTGATATGATTACCGGAACACATGTTATCTCAATTCTTCACAGTAACAAGATTAACAGCTATACGGTTACTCTTGCGGAGGGTGGAGATGATGTAGTGTATGATTTTACTGATAAATAGAATATAAGCGACATACCTTGCATAGAATTATAGAAAAAAGAACGGTAATAGATGAGAAAAATTTTATTGGCGTCCCTGCTAATGCTTGTATTGCTTACAGCATGCGGAGGAAGCAAGGTATCTAAACAACAGGAAACCCCATTGGACTATACGGTTGTGCCAAGGTCTGATGTACCTGAAACACTTCTTAATACCCTTAATGAGAAGAAGAGTGAGAGCATGACAATGACCTATGGAGAGGGTGAATACCTGTATATAATTGTGGGCTATGGAGTTATGCCTACAGGAGGATACAGCATAAGTGTAGAGAGACTTGTGGAGACAGAGGATGAAATATTTATTAAGACTAATCTCAGAGGACCTGCAGCAGGCGAAGCTGTTAACAAAGCAGAATCCTATCCCTACATTGTTGTCAAAACTGAATATACGGATAAAAAAGTGGTGTTCGAATAGCATAAACCCCTGCAAGTAATCATATCTATAATTAGAATGAGAAAGCAGGGGTTTTGTTATGGAATTATTAAAAAAGAGCATACATATGAACCGGTTAAAAGATAAAAACAGTTTTAATATAACAGTGGATGAGGATTGCGTTATTCCTGATTCTAAGCCTGATGTGGTAAGAAAAATTAGAGAATGTGGGAATGTGTGCGTGGAAAAAGTAAGGGCGATGGAAGAAAAAGCCGGAATAAGCGGAGTGCTTGCATATTCATTTCTGTATTCCTGTGGTGAGGGATATGCGTCCACGTCAGGTAAGATACCATTTGAAGAAATAGTTCAGATGCAGGGAGTAACCCCTCAGGATATTCTTTCCTGTAAGGTTGTTTTGGAAGACTTAAAAATATCCGTAGTAAATTCCCGTAAGATAAGTATAAGAGCAATCATATCAGTTACCCTTACCGCAGAAGAAATAATCGACAGAGAATGTGTAGAGGGAATTGCAGGTGATGATGTAAAAGTAAAAAACAAAACCATGAAAGTGATGCGCTTATGTGGTGCTAAAAGAGATACGTTCCGCGTAAGGGAATCCGTGGCAACGGACAGGGATATGGGCAATATTGGAGAGGTTATATGGTATGAGCTTGAGCCATGTGAAGTAAAGGTGAAATGTACGGATGAAGGTGTGGAGATTAAGGGTGTCCTCAATATTTTTGTCATGTATTCCGGTGAAATGGATAGAGAGAGAATATATTGTTATAAGGGACAGAGTGTTTTTGGTGGGATGATTCCCATGTCTGACTGGTCTCCGGAGGTTCATCTGATTATGAACATCGTCTCCATGGAAAAAAGTCTGATAACAAGAGGGGATGCCAATGGGGAGAATAGAATTTTTGATGCAGAAATTCTTATGACAATGGATGTAAGAGGATATGTGTCAGAGAAGGATGAACTGCCGGAGGATATGTTTTCGCCTAAACGTGAACTGGAGCTTATCAGTCAGCCTGTTGATTACAGAGCTCTTGCAGGGGAAAAAGAAGTTGAATGCAAAATTACGGAAAAGTTCAAAATAAATAATGCAGCCAAGGTATTGAATACGGTATCCAAAGTTTTTGTTGAAGATGTATTTGTGAATGACAGAGGGATTAATGCAGAGGGTATCGTTAATGTAGAGCTGTGTTATCACACAACTGATGAAAAAGACCCTGTTGCTGCCGTAAGATATGCAATGCCTTTTTCAAAAACAGCGGATTACGAAGGCATTGCCGGAGAGTGTATGACTGAGGTGGGAATAGAGAATGTACGAACGGATTATGAGCTTATCTCGGAAAATGAGATAAAGATAGAAGTGACAATGACTATGAATATACTGACCTGCTGTAATTGTACGGATATGATGGTTACAGATGTGAAGGAACATCCTGTTGACATAAACAAAATAAAATGTCTTCCGGGTCTTACCGGGTATATTGTGCAAAAAGGTGATACTCTGTGGAATATTGCAAAGAGATACCATACAACTGTTGAAAGTATTATGGAAATTAATAAATTAACATCAGAAGAAATATATCCGGGAATGAAGTTAATTGTTGTTAAATTGTATTGCTATTAATACAAGAAAAAGTTATAATAGCAGGTAGATGAAAATCTATCTGCTATTCCGAAGGAGAAGTAATATGAACACAGTAAGCATGCGAGCATATGCTAAGATTAATCTTGGACTTGATGTTATCGGCAGACTTGAAAATGGGTACCATGAGGTACGAATGATAATGCAGAGTATCAATCTGTATGACAAGGTTAGTGTGACAAGGAATAAGACCGGAAGAATTAATGTTAAGACTAATCTTACTTTTCTTCCTACGGGACCGGATAATCTTGTATACAGAGCAGCTGCAATGCTTATTGAGGAATTTGGAATACAGGATGGTGTAGATATTGACTTGTACAAGTTTATTCCTGTAGCGGCAGGAATGGCTGGTGGAAGTACTGATGCGGCAGCAGTACTCAAGGCAGTTAATAAGATATTTGGATTGGGACTTGACGATGGAGCACTTATGGAACGAGGTGCGAAGTTAGGTGCTGACATTCCTTACTGCATAATGGGAGGAACGGCACTTGCAGAAGGAATTGGCGAGCGACTTACTCCACTTCCTAAGTGTCCGCATTTTTATCTTGTAATTGCCAAGCCGGGAATAAGTGTTTCCACGAAAATGGTGTATGGGTCACTAAGACTTGATGACACGATAATACATCCTGATACAGAAGGAATTATTGAAGCGATAACCAATAAGGATGTTGAGGGTATAGCAGACAGATTGTGTAATGTACTTGAGAGTGTAACCGTTAAGGAATATCCGGTAATACAGGATATTAAGGCGGAAATGATACGATATGGGGCACTTAATTCGCTTATGAGTGGAAGCGGGCCTACGGTATTTGGTATTTTTACGGATGAAAATAAGGCTAAAGAGTGTAATGAATATTTGCGTAAGAGCAGAATGGTTAGGAATTCATACGTTGCTGAGCCTGTATAATTAGGAGGGACAAAATATGTTTGAAGGAAAGGTACAGGATTTTGAAGAAGGTGTATCCTTAAGAGAAGCGGTATGCGGAGTGCTGAGAGCTGCCATACTTACAGGCGAGCTTGAAGCGGGTGAAAGGCTGATGGAGATACCATTGGCAGAACAGATGGGTGTAAGCAGAACCCCGGTAAGAGAAGCTATAAGGCGTCTGGAGGAAGAGGGACTTGTTATTATTACACCTAAATGTGGTGCGAGAGTTGCATCCTATACGGAGAAGGAAGTAACGGATGCATTAGATGTGAGAATGCACATTGAAAGTATGTCAGTTAAGTTGGCTGCCATGTATATAACGGCGGAGCAGGTTGATATACTTAGAGAGATTAACAAGGAAATGGCTGCGGCGGTAAGAAAGAAGAAGATAACTGCTATATCAGAAGCTGATAACAGGCTTCATAATGCAATATGCTGCAGTGCCAATAATCAGGTTCTTTTGCTGATTATGAAACTTCTTGAAGAGCAGGTAATACGCTACAGAGTGGAATACATTAAGAGCATAGGCGATTACAAGGAGCTGCTTGAAGAACATGAAGAGCTTATTAATGCCCTTGAGAACAGAGATGGTGACAGGGCAGCAGAGATAGTAGAGCATCACATCAAGAATCAGAAAGAGAAGATTAAAGAAATAATTGCAAAGCGCAATGTATAGATATTGAGAAGTTGGAAATAATCCCCATATCAGCAATGATATGGAGGATTATTTATATGAAGAAAATACATATACCTATTGCAATACTTGGGATTGTTTTTATTGGAATTTTTGTGATACGTACATATAACAGAATTACAGAATACCGAATACAGAAAGAGATATCGGGAAATCTTATAAGATTTCATGTCAGGGCTAACAGTGACAGTGAAGAAGATCAGGCGTTGAAGCTCAAGGTTAAGGATAAGGTCGTGAAATACCTTGAGGAGGAGCTTGAACAGGCGAATACACTTGACGGAGCAAGAAATATTTTATATTATGGCATAAGCGAAATAGAAGAAATCGCGTTAACAACAATTAGAGAAGAAGGTTATGATTACCCGGTTAATATATATTTTGAGGATGCATATTTTCCTATTAAGACATACGGGGACATGGTGTTCCCGGCAGGAGAATACGAAGCCTTCAGAATAGATATAGGGGAAAGCGAGGGAAAGAACTGGTGGTGTGTATTGTACCCTCCATTATGTTTTGTGGACTCCACATATTCAGTTGTTCCGGATTCTACGAAGGAGATATTTCAGAACGTACTGTCAGAGGAAGCGTATAGTGCCATAACCGCATCGGATTTGGATAATGTCAATTACGAAGTCAGATTTAAATATCTGACGTTTTTAAATAAATTTTTGGAGTAGTCCGTATATCAGGAAGGAAGTAACAATGAATAAAATAAAAGTAGCAGTATTATTTGGAGGACAGTCATCAGAGCATGATGTATCATGTATATCTGCCACCACGATTATTTCTAACATAGACAGAGATTATTATGACGTTATTATGGTTGGAATAACTAAGGATGGTAGATGGCTTAAGACCGATAACATAGAAGATATTACATCAGGCAAGTGGAGAGAGGGTAAGGTATCAATGATACTTTCACCGGATAATTCCCATAAGGGCTTTATTACAATAGAAGATGGTCGTGCGGAAGTTGTTTCGGTTGATGTTGTTTTTCCTGCGCTTCACGGCTTATATGGTGAAGATGGAACGGTTCAGGGAATACTGGAACTTGCAGGAATTCCGTATGTAGGTTGCGGAGTTGTTGCATCCGCTGTATCAATGGATAAGTTGTTTACGAAGATAATTGTAGATAGTCTTGAGAATATAAGACAGGCAAAATATGTTGCAATCAGAAGATGTGAGCTTAATGATATGGATAGCGCAGTTGCCAAGGTGGAAGGGGCACTTCCGTATCCTGTATTTATTAAGCCAAGTAATGCAGGTTCATCGAAGGGCGTATCTAAAGCTTCTGACAGGGAACAGCTTGTAGCAGGACTTAAGGAAGCGGCTTTGCATGACGAGAAGATTCTGGTTGAAGAGACTATTGTGGGCAGGGAACTTGAGTGTGCCGTGCTTGGAGGAGAGAGTCCTAAGGCTTCAGGAGTAGGTGAAATTCTTGCTGCTGAAAGTGCAGATTTCTATGATTTTGATGCCAAGTACAATAACGCTGAATCTAAGACGGATGTTAATCCTGAACTGCCTGAAGGAATAGAAGAAGAGATAAGACGTGCAGCTACAGATATTTTTAAGGCGGTTGACGGGTTTGGACTTTCTAGAGTTGACTTTTTCTTAGAAAAGGACACTAACGAAGTTGTGTTTAATGAGATTAATACTTTGCCGGGATTTACTGCTATCAGTATGTATCCTATGTTGTGGGCGAACAGAGGCCTTGACAAAAAAACTCTCGTTGACAAGCTTATTCAGAGCGCATTTACAAGACACAGATAAGGGTTGATACAATGAATAGAAAAGTATGTATAAGAATAAAAGGACTTCATGACCTTGGTGAAGCCAATCCTGATGAGGACGGAATAGAAGTCATCTATGTTGGCACCTGTTACAAGCGTAATGGGAAATATTTTATCAAGTATGAAGGACCAAGAGAAGGTACGGATGAGATTACAGAGAATATGCTCAAGATAGCATCCAATGAAATAGAGATTACACCTAAGAGTGAGACCGGTACACATATGCTTTTTACCAGAGGTCAGAAGAACAGGATTTTTTACAACACACCTTTCGGACCGATTAATATAAGCGTGGATACTTACGATTTGAATGTGGTGGAAGAGGAAGACAGATTAACTGCAGAGATTAAATATGATTTGGAAATTAATCAGGAAGCGGCGTTTGAGTGCAGGGTGAATATCGAGATAACTTCTTTAGAGGATAACAAATGATTAGATTTATATTAGTAGTAATTTTTTTGATAATGTATGGAATATTCAGTCTTTTTGCACTTCCAATTGAATGGCTGATAGGTAAGATTAATAAAAGGGCTAAGGACAGGAGCTCTCTAAGAATAGTACAGGGAGCATTCAAAATAGTTCGTTTTCTTTCGGGTGCCAAGACAACAGTAATCGGACTTGAGAGAATACCTAAGGATGAGCCGGTGCTTTTTGTTGGAAATCACCAGAGTTATTTTGATATAATTATTTCGTATTCCCTTATGCCACGTCTGACAGGCTATGTGGCCAAGAAAGAGATAGAGAAGATTCCGCTTTTGAGAACATGGATGAAGTATCTCTACTGTCTGTTTCTTGACAGAGATGATATAAGAGAGGGAATGAAGACAATTGTTCAGGGAATAGAATACATTAAGAATGATATATCCATAGCTATATTTCCTGAAGGTACTACATCTAAGGACGGGGTACTGCTTCCATTCCATGAGGGAAGTCTGAAATTTGCCGAGAAATCCGGATGTAAGATTGTGCCAATGGTGCAGAACAATACAAGGTTTTTGTGGGAAATGCAGAAGCCTAAGATTCGAAAGACCCATACGGTTCTGGAGTTTTGTGAGCCTATTGATGTAAAAGAACTTTCAAAAGAAGAGAGAAAGCATCTGGGAAGTCACATAAAGCAGATTATTGAGGCTGTATACACAAAGAACGAGGAATTGGTGTAAATTAATATTGTGATTTTTGAAAATTAATGTTACAATAATTAGCAGTTTGAATTTTATAGTACAGGAGGATACGGATATGCCTACATGGGCAATGGTAATTTTAATTATATTAGCCGTACTTTTAGGGCTTTTTATAGCATTAATCTTCGTTGGAAGAAAGATGCAGAAGAAACAGGCAGCTTCACAGGCTGACATTGAAGCCGCATCACAGGTTATCTCGATGCTTGTAATTGATAAGAAGAAGATGAGAGTTAAGGATGCGAACCTTCCTAAGATGGTTGCAGAGCAGATTCCTAAGTATATGAGAATGGCTAAGCTTCCGTTGGTTAAGGCTAAGGTAGGACCTAAGGTTATGACACTTATCGCAGATGTGAAGGTGTTTGAGAATCTTCCGCTTAAGACAGAAGTTAAGGTTGCCGTAAGTGGTATGTACATTACAGAAATTAAGTATGTACGTGGTAAGGTTGAACCAAGACAGCTTTCTAAGAGAGAGCTTAAGGCGAAGGCCAAGGCTGAGAAAGCTAATGCCAAGAACAAGAAATAATTTAATATACAGACTATGAAGGAGACAGTAGTTATTTTCTGAAAGTTGCAGAGAGCCATGGTAGCTGAGAAATGGTACGAGTAGGAATTTAATGAATATCACTCTGGAGTTTCTGCCTGAAGCATTCAGTGGTAAGCGCAGACGTTTTTCCCACGTTACAGGGAACGCATATGTTGGTATGTTGAGAATACAGTATTTGAACTGGGATTATATTCGGGCCTCTGCCAATTATATGGCAGAGGTTTTTTTATTCAATAGAAAATAATACACATGGAAAGGATAATATATATGTACGAAAAAGTATCTACAGACCTCAACCTTGTTGAGAGAGAAAAGAAAGTTGAAAAATTCTGGAAGGACCAGGATATTTTTAGAAAAAGTATGAAATTAAGAGAGGGATGTCCTACATATACATTCTATGACGGACCTCCTACTGCTAATGGTAAGCCACATATTGGACATGTGCTTACACGAGTTATCAAGGATATGATTCCAAGATACCGCACAATGAAGGGATATATGGTACCTCGTAAGGCGGGATGGGATACTCATGGACTTCCGGTTGAGCTTGAAGTTGAGAAGATGCTTGGCCTCGATGGTAAGGAACAGATTGAAGAATACGGACTTGAGCCATTTATCGGATACTGCAAGGAAAGTGTATGGAAATATAAAGGAATGTGGGAAGACTTCTCAGGAACAGTTGGTTTCTGGGCTGATATGGATGACCCATATGTAACATATCACAATGATTTTATTGAGTCTGAGTGGTGGGCACTTAAGGAAATCTGGAACAAAGGACTTCTTTACAAAGGATTTAAGATTGTTCCATATTGCCCTCGTTGCGGAACTCCTCTTTCATCTCACGAGGTTGCACAGGGTTATAAGACAGTTAAAGAGAAATCTGCAATCGTAAGATTTAAGCTTGTTAACGAAGATGCATATTTCCTTGCATGGACAACAACACCATGGACACTTCCAAGTAACGTAGGTCTCTGTGTTAATCCTGAGGAGACATACTGCAAGGTTAAGGCAGTTGACGGATACACATATTATATGGCTGAGGCACTTCTTGATAAGGTACTTGGAGAAATCGAGAGAGAAGAAGGTACACCTGCATATGAAGTACTTGAGAAATATACAGGTAAGGACCTTGAGTACAAAGAATATGAACCATTATTTGAATGTGCAGGTACAGTAGCAAAGAAGCAGAATAAGAAGGGACATTTTGTAACCTGTGACGGATATGTAACTATGTCAGATGGTACAGGTATTGTTCATATTGCACCTGCATTTGGTGAAGACGATGCCAAAGTTGGTCGTGCATATGACCTTCCATTTGTACAGTTTGTAGATGCTAAGGGTGAAATGACAGAAGAGACACCATACGCAGGCAAATTTGTTAAGGATGCAGATGAATTTATCCTTAAGGATCTTGCGTCAGAGGGTAAGCTTTTTGCAGCACCTAAGTTTGAGCATGAATATCCACACTGCTGGAGATGTGACAGACCTCTTATCTACTATGCGAGAGAGTCATGGTTTATTAAGATGACTGCGATTAAGGATGACCTTATTCGTAATAACAATACAATTAACTGGATTCCTGAGACAATCGGAACAGGACGTTTTGGCGCATGGCTTGAGAATGTTCAGGATTGGGGAATCAGCCGTAACAGATACTGGGGAACACCGCTTAACATCTGGCAGTGTGAGGACTGCGGACATATGCATTCGATTGGAAGTATTGCCGAACTTAAGGAACTTTCAGATAATTGTCCGGAAGATATTGAACTTCATCGTCCATACATTGATGCTGTTACTTTTGCCTGCGAAAAATGTGGCAAGACAATGAAACGAGTTCCTGAAGTAATTGACTGTTGGTTTGACTCAGGAGCAATGCCTTTTGCACAGCATCACTATCCATTTGAGAATAAGGACCTTTTTGAAGCGCAGTTCCCTGCTGATTTCATCTCAGAGGCTGTTGACCAGACAAGAGGATGGTTCTACTCATTACTTGCAGAATCAACCCTTCTCTTCAACAAGGCACCATATAAGAATGTAATCGTATTAGGTCACGTTCAGGATGCTAACGGACAGAAGATGAGTAAGTCAAAAGGTAATGCGGTTGATCCGTTTGAGGCTCTTGAGACTCATGGAGCAGATGCAATCAGATGGTATTTCTATTCTAACTCTGCACCATGGCTTCCTAACCGTTTCTACGACAAAGCAGTTACAGAAGGACAGCGTAAATTCCTTGGTACAATCTGGAATACATATGCATTCTACGTATTGTACGCTAATATTGATGAATTCGATGCAACTAAATATACACTTGACTACAGCAAGCTCCCTGTAATGGATAAGTGGATTCTCTCTAAGGTTAATTCACTTGTTAAATCTGTGGATTCTTATCTTGCAGATTATAAGATACCTGAGACAACAAGAGTGCTTGAAGAGTTTGTTGATGATTTAAGTAACTGGTATGTAAGACGCTCAAGAGAAAGATTCTGGGCAAAGGGAATGGAACAGGATAAGATTAATGCTTATATGACATTATATACTGCACTTGTTACACTTTGTAAGGTTGCAGCACCTATGATTCCATTTATGACTGAAGAAATCTATTGTAACCTTGTGGCAGGAATTGATAAGACAGCACCTGAAAGTGTGCATTTGTGCGACTTCCCTGTTGCTAACGAGGAATATATTGACAAAGAACTTGAAGCTAATATGGACGAAGTTCTTAAGATTGTTGTTATTGGACGTGCATGCCGCAACTCAGCCAATATTAAGAACAGACAGCCAATTGGCAAGATGTACGTTAAAGCCGATAATGAGCTTTCTGATTTCTATAAGGAAATTATCGAAGAAGAGCTTAATGTTAAGAATGTGGAATTTACAGATGATGTAAGAGCATACAGCTCATACAGCTTCAAACCACAGCTTAAGACGGTTGGTCCTAAGTATGGTAAGCTTCTCGGACAGATAAGAGGGGCGCTTACTGACATTGATGGCAATAATGCAATGGATGAATTAAATGCTAACGGAATGCTTGTATTTAATTTTGGCGGAGAAAAGGTAGAACTTACCAAGGAAGATCTTTTGATTGAAATTGCTCAGACTGAAGGCTTTGAATCAGGAAGTGATAACGGTATAACAGTAGTTCTTGATACCAACCTTACAGCAGAGCTTATTGAAGAAGGCTTCATGAGAGAGATTATCAGCAAGATTCAGACAATGAGAAAAGAAGCTGATTTTGAAGTTATGGATAAGATTACTGTATACGCAAAAGATAATGCTAAGATTGCAGACCTGCTTTCAAGAAATGCAGAGGAAGTTAAGAATGATGTACTTGCAACAGACATTATTTTTGATGATATGCAGGGATACTCTAAAGAGTGGAACATTAATGGTGAAAATGTAACACTCGGCGTAAAGAAAAATTAGGGAGAAGTCATAATGGAAAAGATGATATTTGACAAAGAAGAATTTAAAAAAGACGTTGTAGATACAATTAAAAATATGTATCGTAAGACAATTGACGAGGCATCAAAGCATCAGGTGTTTCAGGCAGTAGCATACGCTGTTAAAGATTATGTTATTGACAGATGGATTGCAACACATAAAGAGTATGAGAAGCAGGATGCTAAGACAGTATACTACATGTCTATGGAATTCCTTATGGGTAGAGCTCTTGGTAACACAATGATTAATCTTACATGCTATAAGGAAATAAAAGAAGCTCTTGAAGAATTAGGCTTTGATATTAATGCAATAGAGGACGAGGAGCCGGATGCAGCATTGGGAAATGGTGGTCTTGGAAGACTTGCAGCCTGCTTCCTTGATTCCCTTTCGTCTCTTGGATACCCTGCATATGGCTGCGGTATCAGATACAGATATGGTATGTTCGCACAGAAGATTGTGGACGGATACCAGAAGGAAGTACCGGATGAATGGCTTAGAGATGGTAATCCTTTTGAAATCAAGAGACCTGAATATGCAGTTGAAGTTAAATTCGGTGGATATATCAGAACATTTATTGATGAGGACTATCATGAGCATTATGTACAGGAAGGCTATCAGTCAGTAAGAGCTGTACCATATGACCTTCCGGTTGTAGGATATGGTAATAATATTGTTAATACATTAAGAATATGGGATGCAGAGCCTATTCAGAGCTTCAACCTTGATTCATTTGATAAAGGTGATTACCAGAAAGCTGTTGAACAGGAAAATCTTGCAAAAACAATTTGTGAGGTTCTTTATCCTTGTGACAACCATTACGCAGGTAAGGAATTAAGACTTAAACAGCAGTATTTCTTTGTGTCTGCAAGTGTACAGCGTGCAATTGCAAAGTATAAGGAAAATCATGACGACATCAGAAAGCTTCATGAGAAGGTATGCTTCCAGCTTAATGATACACATCCAACAGTTACCGTTGCAGAACTTATGAGAATCCTTATGGATGAAAAAGGACTTTCATGGGACGAAGCATGGGATGTAACAACTAAATCATGTGCATATACTAATCATACTATTATGGCAGAAGCTCTTGAAAAATGGCCAATAGAGTTATTCTCAAGACTGCTTCCAAGAATATATCAGATTGTTGAAGAGATTAACAGACGTTTCCTGTTAGAAGTAGGAAGACTATATCCTGGAAATCAGGAAAAAGTTGCCAAGATGGCAATTATCTATGATGGACAGGTGAAGATGGCTAATCTTGCAATTGTTGCAGGTTATTCAGTTAATGGTGTTGCCGCTCTTCATACAGACATTCTTAAGAAACAGGAATTAAGAGATTTCTATGAGATGATGCCTGAGAAATTTAACAACAAGACTAACGGAATTACTCAGAGAAGATTCCTTCTTCATGGAAATCCGCTTCTTGCTGACTGGGTTACCAAGAAAATTGGTGATGAATGGATTACAGACCTTGCCCAGATTAAGAAGCTTGCACCTTATGCAGAGGATGAATTGAGTCGTAAGGAATTTATGCAGATTAAATACCAGAACAAGGTAAGACTTGCAGAGTACATCAAGGAGCATAACGGAATTGATGTAGACCCAAGATCTATTTTCGATGTTCAGGTTAAGAGACTTCACGAATATAAGAGACAGCTTCTCAATATTCTTCATGTTATGTACCTTTATAACAAGGTTAAGGCTAATCCTGATTACGATATGCATCCAAGAACCTTTATTTTTGGTGCTAAGGCAGCAGCAGGTTACAGAAGAGCTAAGCTTACAATTAAGCTGATTAACAATGTAGCCAAGGTTATCAATAATGATAAGTCAATCAAGGATAAGATTAAGGTTGTATTCATTGAGAACTACAGAGTATCTAATGCAGAACTTATTTTTGCGGCAGCAGATGTAAGTGAACAGATATCTACTGCAAGTAAGGAAGCATCAGGAACAGGTAACATGAAGTTTATGTTAAATGGTGCTGTTACTCTTGGAACTATGGATGGCGCTAACGTAGAAATTGTTAAGGAAGTAGGAGAGGATAATGCAGTTATCTTCGGACTTTCAGCAGATGAAGTAATTGATTACGAATGCTACGGCGGATACAATCCACTTGATATTTTTAACAATGACCAGGAAATCAGACAGGTGCTTATGCAGCTTATTAACGGATATTATTCACCTGAGGACCCTGAGCTTTTCAGAGAAATATATAATTCTCTTCTCTACGATGGAAGACCGGATGTGTATTTTATTCTCAAGGATTTCCGTTCTTATGCAGACGCACAGGCTAGAATTGATAAAAAATATCGTGATGAAGAAGGATGGGCACGTTCAGTTATGTTAAATACAGCATGCTCAGGAAAATTCTCATCAGACAGAACAATTGAGGAATACGTTCAGGATATATGGCATCTTGAAAAGGTAAAAGTAGAACTTTAAGGATAAGAGGGGATGAAATGAAATCATTCATTAAGAGGAATTTATTATCGATTATACTTGCCGGAGTTATCATACTTATGATTCCGGCGGTGATAATCGTTCCGAAAAAACTGAATAAAGAAAATGACCTTGCAGGAACATACAGACGATATGGAGAAGTGAATGAGTCATATATTGATTATACTGCAGTGGTGGAAAAAATGTCTGATGGAAGTTATATGGTTACATATACAGAGAAATCCAATATGAGTATGCGGGATAAATACAGTTGTAAATTTGTTATACCTGCAGATTATGAATATGGGACGGTCATTGAAACTAAAGATGCAGACTCACTTATTCAATCTGTCATAATAGATGTGTATCCCGGTCATCTTTTCCTTGTCGGAGTTACAGATTATGGAGCGGCAGAATTGGATGAGATGTTACGAAAAGAGGATTATGTACGATACAATCCTATTGTGGAAACAATCCTTAAGTCTCTGTTAATTTTGTTATGTGTTGCTTTTTTAATAACTATTCTGGTGAGATTTAATGCACTGGTAGGATTAGGCGCTACAGTAATTGGGGGATTTCTTGCAATTATTGTATGTTCACGAAGCGCGGAGGGTATTGATTATGAAGGATATTATACTCTGGATAAAGTTCCTAATGTTATTTCAGAGTATAGATATTTTGCCTTTTGTGATATCTATTTGAAAAAAACAGGTGAGAATTCCTACGATATGTTCACTTGTACAGTAGGTACTCCAATGACATCACAGAATTATTATTCGGTGTATGACTGCTTGCTGAATAAGGTGGAGGTAGAACTTAAGGATGATAAAATTGTTGTTAAGGGTAAGGATTCCAACTACATGGGTGTTACACAACACAATGATGTGTACTTAGAAAAAAAGTTGGATAAATATGTAGTTTATCAAGAGGAAAACGATATTATATTTGAGTATCGTAGAAGTTTTGGTAGGGAAGAATATAGTGTTATATACTACATCGTAAGCGGTATAGGTGTTCTCATGCTTTTTGCTGTTACACTTAAGAAGTATATAGAGTACCTCAAGCGTGAGAAACCGGATGTTTTTGAACAGTTCTATGGCGTATATGATGTAAGTGAACTGATATGTGCCGGAGAGGAATATTCAGATTTTGCTACATATGCAGCCCAGGGCATTGTTGGCAGCATAATAAAAGTTGCCAAGGATACATTCAGTATTAAAGACAGTGATTACAATGAAGTCAGATATGAATTCCAGAAGAATATAGAACTCCTTAAGGGAATGTATCCGGAATTCGAAAATGCACAGACAGTAAGTGTGGATGTAGAAGAGAACAGATATTATCTGGTACATGGTAAACAGAAAAATGCTATTATTACAACTATGGGTGGCAGGATGTTTATAGCATGTGAAATACGTAAAAACGCACAGTGTCAGCAAGAGGGATAGATATGAAACCATTTGTTAAGAGGAATTTGTTATCGATTATACTTGCCGGGATTATTATACTTATGATTCCGGTGGTGATAATCCTTCCCAAAAAACTGAATACAGATTATGAGCTTGCAGGAACATACAATCGCAATGGTCAGAGGAATGATACTTATGTTGATTATTCTGCGGTAATCGAAAAAATATCAGGTGGAGGATATCAGGTTACATACACTGAAAAATCTAATGTGGATGCATATGCCAGATGTAGTTGCGAGTTTATCATACCTGAGGATTACAAATACGGAACGGAAATTAGCACTAATGATAAAGATTCCATCATTGAAATCGTAGTCGTGGATATGTATCCGGGGCATATTTATATGGAAGGGTATTCAGACAGCAGTGATATATATATGGAGCAGATAATGCGTAAAGAAGACTACTCAGAATATAATCCTGTGGTTGAAACAATTCTTATTTCACTGTTAACTTTGGTGTCAGTTGCTTTTGTAATAAGTATCATATGGAAGCTTAGAGCGTATGTAGGAGTTGGAATTACTGTTGTTGCTACGTTTCTTGCGGTTATTGCAGGAGTGAAGCCGGCAGAGATTGTTGATTATGAAGGGTATTATACTATTAAAGAATTCCCGGATGTAAAAAGTGAATTTTTTTCATATAACGATATATACCTGAAAAAGACCGGACAGAATACCTATAAAATGCTTACCAATATTGTGGGACAATCAATGCTTTCAAGCATGTTTTATTCGAATCTTTTATGCGTAGCAGACGAAGCAGAAGTAGAATATGAAGACGGACAAATCATAATTGATACCAAGGATGTAGGTAATGTAGGTCTGTCCCTACGAAAAGACGTGTATTTTGAAAAGCAGGGTGACAGTTATGCGCTCTATGCAAACAAGGATAAAATATTATGTGAATATACACAGGATATTGGTAAAATAACACATGAAGTGGCGCATTATATTGTAAGAGGAATTGGAATTCTAATGCTTCTTGCTGTTACGGTCAGTATGTTTATCAGAGACAGCCATCGTGAGAAACCGGATGTTTTTGAACCATATTATGGAGTATATAGTATTGGTGAACTGATATGTGCAGGTGATGGATATTCAGATTATGCTTCACATGCGTTTAAAGGAATTGCAGGAACTCTGATGGTTGTTGAGAAGGAATCTTTTGTTATAAATGATAACTGTTATGATAAGGTTACTTATGAATTTGACAAAAGTATGGAGCTTCCGGAAGATATGTCTTCTGCATTTAAGAGAGCCAAGGTTATAAATGTAGGTGTAGAGAATAACAGATACTACTTGTTGCATACAAGAAAGCATAAAGCCGTTATTACCACATTGGGAGATAAAATCCTTATGGCATGTAAGGTGATTAAGAACATGGAGAATTAATAGGAAAGGGTGGATATGAAATTATTCATTAAGAAAAATATAATCTCAATTACACTTGCCGTAATTATTATTGCTATGATTCCCGTGGTTATTTTGCTTCCAAGGAAATTGGATAGAAGATACGAACTTGAAGGAACATATAAACATAGTGTTGAAACAAGTTATGAAAACGTATATTTTACAGCAGAAATAGAGAAGCAGGCTGATGGCGATTACAAGGTAACATATACTGAAGAAACTAAGTATAGCTATATGGAAGATGTTGAAGAATCGGAATGGGAGTTTATTGTACCTGGAGACTATAAGTACGGAACAAAAATTAATAGTGACAGCTCATATATGTATGTGTTAGATTTATATCCGGGTTATTTATTTATTGCAAAATATTATGAAAGCGGACATGAGATATTTAAACAGGTATTAGAAAAAGAGAACTATACAGAATATCAACCGATTGCTGAAATGGCTGTTAGGTCCTTTTTTATACTATTGAGCGTTGCCTTTATAATTAGTGTGGTAATTAAATATAAATATTATGTAGGAATTGTGGTAACTGCTGTGCTGATGTTTCTTGCAGTATTCATAAGTTCAAGAGATGGTACTGGAAATGACTATAATGGTCATTATATGCTTAACGAATTTCCAAAGGATGTATGGCATACTACTTATTATTCATATTGTGATATTTATCTGAAAAAAATAGATAAAAATACATATCGTATGCTTACAAAAGCGGTGGGGTCACCAATAGCAGGGGGGCTTTTCACTGATAGCTTTGAGCCGAAGGTTTGGGAAACTGAAGTACAGGTCAGGGATGGTAAAGTTGTAATTGATAGTGAAAATGTTAATAATGTAGGTCTTTTGATTCAAAAGGATGTGTATTTTGAAAAACAAGGGGATAAATTCGTTATTTATGCGGATGAGGATTCAATATTATATGAATATACACAGGAATATGGAAGAAAAGAATCAAAAGAATGGTATTATATTATAAGCGGTCTTGGCGTATTGATACTTCTTGCAGTTACCATTAAGATATATATAAGGGATAGAAATAATAGGGAAAAGCCAGATGTTTTCAAACCATATTATGGTGTGTATAATATTGGGGAGGTAATATGTGCAGGCGATGGTTATTCAGATTTAGCAGGTTATGTATCAAGGGGTATTGTTGGAGGCAAAATGGTTGTGACCAACAGTTCTTTTGAAATGAATGACAAAAGCTATAATAAGGTCAGCTATGAGTTGCATAGTAACATAGAACTGCCAGAGGGTATGCTTCCGGAATTTAATGAAGCAAAGATTATGAGTG
>JAZQKW010000201.1:0-20842 GCA_045542375.1 Butyrivibrio sp. | reverse complement strand
CTACCGGAAAGAGTTATAGTGGTCATGTATTCTTAGATGCAGATGACTACTATGATGGTTCTTCTGTAGAATGGATTGTAGAAAGAGCTAGTAATGGTTATACTCCATATCGATTAGGAAATTATAATCAAATAACCTTGTCAAGTTGTTCCTATAAAACACTCAATAACCCATCGTGGTATGCTTATACAGTCGGTACGAATTTAACTAGTGTAACCATGACAAGTAATGGTACATCATCCGGTACTATATTAAGTCAACCAGGTTCGCCTTTCGGTGGCAGTTGTTTCACGTGTACATGGCATAACTATGAATAAATCATTATATAAGGAGTGATAATTTTATGAAAAAAATAATCCCAATCCTACTATCCATATCAGTTATAATCTCTGCAACTTTTATATATGTATATGCAAATAATTCAAACAAAGCAGAGCCTACTGTAACTGACACAGAAGAAGAACTTATTGAACCCCCAACAACAGAACCTATTCAGAATGATAATATTAATGTCAACGAATATACAGTAAAAAGTTGGAGTTCTCCTGATTTGACTGAAGAAGCCTATAACAAAAATATTCTGCCATACCTGACAACATATTCTATAGATGATTTTTCATCTTTTTATAGAATATCATTTGACCCGGATAAAATTTGCAATATATTGTCAGATTATTTCTCTGAGTCATTTACATGTAAAATAGCAGATACATTTAAAGTTTATGAAAAGGAAAGTTTGCGAAACGATTCCTGTACCATTGTTTTTATGAGTGATTCCTACAGCATTCCAGTTACTTTTAAAATTAAAACCACCCGATTAGGACACTATTTTCATATGACTCCTGATTATGATATTGCAACCTGCGATAAATCATATATAAGTGGCTTAGAATGCTATATATTATATAATTCTGAATACTACACTCTCGAATATATAGTAAATGGTACAACAGTTTCTATTGATGGCAACAATAATAAAGGGGACACCTATCTTACTCTTGATGAACTTATGAATGTTGTCATCTTACTTAGTAATATTACTAACAACGTTTCTTGATTATGTTTTAATAAAAACAAGGCGAGGCACGGCATATCTATCTAGCCGTCCTCGCCATATCTGTAACTGTCTGTTTTGCCACCGACAGATGCTGGCATTTAGTTTCATACTCTACAGAAGTTATTACGCTTAATCTCTTTTCAATGCAACTATGTCTCCCATATTATCACAATATAATTCCAATTCTTCTATTGTGCTAATTGCAGATTGCGGCTCATGATAACCGTATCTGCCAAGCAATGTACAATTTGCTCCATTCTCTGCAAAGAAAACAATTTGATCATAAGTTAATTCAATGTAAAATTCATGGCACTGATCTAAAATATAATGAATACTATCATATATTATATAACCATCTTTATTAGTGATTTCATCCGGCATTATGTCTAAAATATCCTTGTACCAATAATAGCCACTCCAGCCCTCTAATATATCTGTACGTAGCCATACTTTATACTTATATTCCTTATTCTGCTTATTTAATGCCATTTTGACTTTAAGAGCACCGTCTATATTATGTAAATTTCCATCCTCATCCTTCAGGACATAACCATCTCCTCTATGTTCTTTATTTCCCACCAGTTCACACTTAACACCATAATCCGCAAGAACCTTTATCTGACCCGCAGTAAGTTCTATATATCTTCTAATTCTCATATCTGTATTATAATCTTTATCAAATAAAAGAACCGAATCCCCAGGGTATTTACGGTCTTCATACTTAAATGATGTAAGGTAACCATTAAGTTGTTCCATATCATCATAGGTTAATAAAACAGGATATAATAGTCCGGTTCTTGTAATGTTATCATTCATCATTACCGCCAACCCATCACCAATGTTTTCATTATATCCTTCTGGTCTGTCATAATTAGGACAATCAGTCGTATACACTGCAAATATTCTTTTTTTCTCATTATTTATTTCTAAATTAACATTAATATATGTATTGCCGTCTTTTTGTACAATACATCCTTCATTAGAAATATCATATATTCCACTATCCGTGACTTCTGTGTTATTCCTGCCAATTGGTTTAGCTTTACATCCCGTCAACACTATTATTCCTAATATAATTATTAATAACCTTTTCATTTTGAACACCTCCTTTACAATCTACAAAATTACCCCTCTATAATAATAAACAACCTTTTTGACTAATTGGTTGCATGAAAATTGTACTTTTTTCAATACAACAATAGGCTGGCCAAGTCTTATTTTTACCTGGTCAGCCTATCGTATTTTTAGCTGTTTTTAACTTTCTATGAATTCTTATAATAATACACCACAAGCTGTGTCCTATCCCTCAAATCCAGCTTATCCAGTATACTGCTGAGATAATTCCTTACTGTGCCCTCCCCTAAGAAAAGCTCTGCTGCAATCTCCTTATTACTCATACCCTCTGCCACAAGCTTAATTACCTCATACTCTTTTGAAGTGATGCCCGCCTTTTCAAGCTTCTCAGTAATATCAGATTTCTCAGTAACCGCAGGCATCTTATTAACCACCTCGCCTCCAAAAACACTGTGACCAAGGTTAACTGCCATAACTGCCGGAACAATTCCCTCATAGTCCTGCTTGAGAATATATCCCTTTGCCCCACATTTTAATGCATTGGTAATATATTCCTCATCAGAAAAGGTGGTAAGGAAGAGTATTTTGGCACCCGGTTCCTTCTTAAGGAGCCCTTCTGCTGCCGTAATTCCGTCCATTCCTTCCATTCTTATGTCGGACAGAACCACATCCGGCTTATGGGCAAAATACAGTTCTTCAAGTTCTGTTCCGCTTGTACCCGTAGCAGCAACTGTAATCCCTGCTGCCTCGACTATCATCTTAAGAGACATAAGTACAATACTGTCGTCATCCAAAATAACTATCTTCATTCTATTCGCCTGCTTTCTTTGGTACAGAAATAAAAATTCTGAAGCCTTTTTCTGTAGATACTCTGAAAATACCATTCAAATTGGTAATTCTCGTTTCCATATTAATTAAACCTATTCCATCTGAGATGCCTTCCTTGGCCCCAATTATACCATTGTCCTCAATCATCATCTGGTAGTGCCCCTCTAAGTCACTTATGAAAATCTTGACCTCGTCACCGGTAGAATGCTTTATAATGTTAGTGACCGCTTCCTTTAGAATGGTAATAAAAGAATACTTAACTTCCTTGTCTGCTTTTTCCGTAAGGTCACACAGGTATTTTACCTTAAAATCTTTAAGTTCATCGATAATACCCTTAGCCGCCTGATTAAAATCAAAGCTTTCATTATGTAAATCATGAACACTTGCCCTAAGACTGTTCATTGCTTCATCAAGACTTGCCTTTAACGGTACAAGCTGTTCATATACCTTTTCATTGCGGTTTACTGTCATTATTGCACCTAACTGCAGGATGGACCGTGTAATCATGTGCCCTGCGTTGTCGTGAATCTCCCTTGCAATTCTGTTACGTTCACTTAGAGTTGCAATTCTCACCTCATTGGTCATACTGTCTGTCAGATATTTATTCCTGCTTTTAAGCATATTATTGTATTCCACAGAGTCGTCACGAAGCTTTTTAATCTGCTTTCTGTAGTCATGGTTGTCCGATTCTCTTTTCCCAAGAATTGCAGCTAACACCATGAGAATGCTTATCCACGAAAGAATACCATAACGGTTATATTCTGCCATACCATAATGTGTGCTGTACCATATCATCAGTCCAATAACTATTGCCGAGAAAAAAGCCAGATATCTATATTCCTTTTTCATTCTATAATATACGGTATATATTACTGCCGGAATAAAAGGAACAATTCTCCATAATGGAAAGCCTATAAATGGCATTAGGAGATATATTATTTTTTCCAAAAGACTGCTGCGTCCTGTATCAAAATAACAGGTTATTGCTGTTATTATAAGCCCTAACAGCACATAGGTTATATCGTATTGGCTGTGCATATCCGTCAACACAATGAGCATTCCTGCTATATACAAAACCGATTTGTCTATAATCGTTCTCACACTCATACCTCTCTTACGTTACTTACCTCAACTATACCACAAATGTGACAAATGTCATATTGTTTTGTGCATAAAATCACTTAACCGTTCTTTTTCCCCGTGCTATATTTAACACATAAAAACAAAAAAATAAAAGGAGTGACTCAGATGAGCGAATCAATCATAACAATTGAAAACCTTGTAAAGAGATATAAAGAGCTGATTGCTCTTGACCATTTTAACCTTGATATTAAAGAGGGTGAAATTTTTGGACTGTTGGGACCTAACGGTTCAGGAAAGACCACAAGCATCAACTGCATACTTGGTCTTCTTAAATATGACAAGGGTACTATTAAAGTTTTTGGCAAAGACATGGCAGGCAACCCTCGCGACATTCGCCAGAAAATCGGTGTAGTAATGCAGAACGTTGCAGTTTTTGATGAACTTACTGTATATGATAATATCGATTATTTCTGCGGTCTCTACATAAAGGATAAAGCCACCAGAAAACAGTATGTTGAAGAAGCCATTGAATTTGTAGGCCTTCAGGATTTCAAGAAATTTTATCCTAAGAAGCTTTCAGGCGGTCTTTTAAGACGACTTAACATCGCATGCGGTATTGCTCACAAGCCAACACTTATCTTCATGGATGAGCCTACAGTTGCAGTTGACCCACAGAGCCGTAACAAGATTCTTGAGGGAATTGAAGAGCTTAATGCCAAGGGTGCCACAATCATTTACACATCTCACTATATGGAAGAGGTTGAGCAGATATGTACAAGAATTGCAATTATGGATTCAGGTAAGAACCTTGCAATCGGCACCAAGGATGAACTCAAGAAAATGATTAAGAATACTGAGACAATAGATATAGAAGTTCTTGACCTTCCTGAAGATATACTTAAGGAAATTGACAAATTACCTCATGTATACAACCACACTTATGAAAACAATCTGCTTAAAGTATTTTACAGCGGTGGTAAGCATAACCTTACAAGAATTCTTGAATTGATGAATAACCACGAGATACATCTTGGAAGAGTATATTCAGAGCTTCCTACACTTAATGATGTATTCCTTGAAATCACCGGAAAAGAGCTTAGAGATTAGGAGGACGCTTATGTTTTTTCATATGTATAAATACAGGTTAAAAACCCTGTTTAACCAAAAAGAAGAATTCTTCTGGATACTTCTTTTCCCTATAATACTAGGCACGTTCTTTTTCCTTGCTTTTGCAGATATCACTAAGAAAAGCGAGTCTTTTGAAACAATTAACGTAGCTGTAGTTAAGGAAAATACAGATGCTGAAGTATTTTTTGATGCAATGATGGAATCACTTGCAGTAACAGATGATGAGAGTTCTGAGCCGTTCTTTAATGCTCAGTATGTCAATCTTGAAGAAGCCACAGAGCTTCTTAACGACGGTGAAGTTATCGGTATCATTCAGCTGAAGGATGGTATACCTTCAGTTACAATCAACGAAAACGGTATTAAAGAAACAATGCTTAAAACAGCAATGGATCAGTACACCCAGACTGTAACTGTTCTCACTTCCGTTACACCGGACAAAATTGAACAGGTTGTTGAAGCTATGGACAGAAACGTATCCCACATCAAAGAACAGGCTTTAAGCAAGGGTAATGCAGATAATGTGCTTGATTATTTTTACTCTCTTTTAGCTATGGCATGTATGTTTGGTACAATGTCAGGTCAGATATGTGCTTCTCATGTAAAAGCCAATCTTTCAGCAGTAGGTATGAGAAAATCCCTTTCTTCAAGAAGTCGTTTTGCACTTGTAATGGGTGATTTTGCGGCAGCCTATACTCTACACATAGTTGCCAATACAGCCCTTGTTGTATACCTTAAATACATCCTTAAGATTAACTTAGGTATCGACTTCTTACCGATGCTTTTAATTGCATTCGTAGGTACATTTATTGCTCTTTCATTAGGTGTTCTCACAGGCTCAATTCCTAAGCTTTCTGATAACGCCAAAATGGGAATTAACGTTGCCATATCACTTGTAACAAGCTTTTTAAGTGGTCTTATGGTAGGAGGAGTAAAACAGTCCATTGAGAGAGTTGCTCCAATCCTTAACAGGCTTAACCCTGCAACACTTATCTCTGACGCACTTTATTCGTTAAACGTATATGACACATATGATGTATTTTTTAACAGACTTGCCATAATGGGCGGTATGTCAGTAGTATTTTTTATCATAGCATTCTTTATTACAAGGAGGGAAAAATATGACAGTATTTAATGCTTTTTTCAAAGTAGCAAAAAAATACATTGGAAACTTCATAATGTATACTTGTATCTTCCTTGGCGTTACTTATGCTATGACCAATATGCAGGAAAAAAATCCTATCGAGTCATATTCTGCAACAGAATGTAAAGTAGCGATTTTCAACCATTCAGATGATGCACTTGCAGGATATCTTGTGGACTATGTTGATGAACATCATGATATTGTTGATATAGATGAAGATCTCCAGTCAATTCGTGATGAGATGTACATAAGACGTGTTCATTATGTAATTACTATACCTGAGAATTTTGCAGAAACCTTAGAACTTGAAGTATACAAAATGCCGGGTTCTTTTGCCTCAATGTTCCTTGATATGTCACTTAATTCATTCATATCAACATATTCAGGCTACATTGCCGGCGGAATGGAACCTGCAGACGCGTACACTAACACAGTTGAAACAGTTAATAAAGAATGTAACGTAACGCTTAATTCTAAAAGCAAAGCAACCACTTACACAGACGAACACTATTTCTTCAACTTTATGCCTTACGTGCTTTTATGCGTAATATGTCTTGGAGTAGCGCCTATTCTTATCACCTTCAACAAGACAGAAGTTAAGAACCGTATGCTCTGTAGTGGAATCTCCCTTAGCAAACGCAACCTGCAGTTAGCTATGGGATGTATGATATATACACTTGCCGTTGTTGCAGTATATGTAATTGTAGCTGCAGTAATGTTCGGCAATGTTATACTTACAACTGAAGGCGTACTTAGAGTACTTAATACCTTAACATACGCTATGGTATGTATTTCACTTACCTTCTTATTAGCTACTCTTACACAGAAAAACAATGTGGTAAATATGTTTGTTAATGCAGTAGGTCTTGGTACTTCCTTCCTCTGTGGTGTATTCGTACCTAGAGAGCTTCTCGGCAAAGGAGTTGCTTCCATTGGAAGATTCTTCCCGGCTTACTGGTACGTTAACGTAGAAGAAGCAGTATCCAGTCTGTCATCTTCAGTGACCAATGACATTATTTTGGGATACGCAGTACAGCTTCTTTTCGCAGTGGCATTTATGACACTTGCTTTGGTTATCGGGAACCGACGCAAAACCAGATAACAATTAAAATAATTGCACAAACAGTAATTGTTACAAGAATAATGATTGCTGTTTGTGTTTTTTTACTTGGTCCCTTTTGTCCTGACTCTGTTTCTGTTTCTTTTTCCGTCTCAGTCTCCGTCTCTGTTTCCGTCTCTGACTCTGTTTCTGTCTCTGTTTCTGTCTCTGTTTCCATCTCTGACTCTGTTTCTGTCTCTGTCTCTGACTCTGTTTCCGTCTCTGTACTTTCCTCTTCAGGAATCACATATCCCACAAGATTTTCCATCATATCATTGCCGGTGTCAGGCCCTACTGTAGTTCTGTATAATCCAAAATCAGCAATGCTGTACTTGTTATCATCTGACACCTCAAACCAGAATTCCTGCTGACTTTCATGCTTCTTATATGCCTCACAGCACACTTCGTAGGCCGTACGTCCTCCGAAAGCCTCTAAAGGCTTACGAGTATCAAGCTTAATAGTATTTTCCTTCCATAAATGGAGATAGGTCTTAGGCACATCGTGCGCGCCGTGAAGTTCCACTGATTCCGTATACTGAGTCTCATCTGCCGATATATTTACTGCATCCATCATCATCTTCACAACCATCTGGTGATGTGGCTGGCCATATTCGCCCTTAGCATCCTGTGTGACACATACCTGTGGCTTGTATTTTCTGATTCGCTCAACCAACCATCCTAACGCCTTGGGATAATCATATACTTGCATGGTATGCTGAAGACCATTAACGGACTGCTCCTTATAGCCTCCACAGTCAGGGTAATTCCTTACACCCATTTCCCATAATCCATTAAGTTTCTCGTGTTCTCTTACCTTCCATGTAGGGGTATAGTCAAAAAAATATATTACCTGAACATCAAGTTTACGCTCCCCTGCATATTCAGCAAGTACGCCTCCAAGAAATAGTATCTCATCATCAGCATGGGTTGTAAGCACTAACATATCTGCCTTCTCAAGCATGGGTTCCCATCTCTGCACTGATGCAGGTATTTCACCTTCCCCATATCCGTAGATATCTGCAAGGTAGCATTCGTCTGAAAAAGTTAAAACAACTTCTCTTGTCCCTTCCGGAAATTCCAGATATTCGTGAAGAAAAGCATTCTCTCCGCCCTTAATTGTTCTGTCATTATATTTTACCTCATATTCTGACGGCACAAAATGCCACTCAAGGTATATTCCGTATATTGTATCATGAGATTTTATGGTCAGAGTATCCCCAGCATTAAACATCACTTTTCCATAATAATTCTTATCAAAAAGTGGTGCAGTATGTTCACCATTGGACGCTGTTGCTTCTAAGCTTATGGTCCCTTCCTGTTCTGCCATAACCTCATTAGAATACATACCTATCATTATTCCTATTAACAAAATAAATAATATTTTTTTCATATCTTATCCTTTTACATAATAATTAACGCATTTTATTTATATAATAATATCAGCAAAAATATTTATTGACAATGACCATTGTTTAGTGGTATATCATAAATGTAGTTCAATAAAAGGGAGTAGCCGGCAGTGTATACTGTTTGTGTGGCGTCAGTACGGTGCATGCGCACCCGCTTCATGATTTAAATGGCAAGACTTTTATTGGAGTAGTGTTTTTTGTGTTCACTATTCCAATAAAGGCCTTGCTTTTTTTGTACTCCCGTAAATAAGAAAGGAAAGAAAAGTATGAATTATCGCAAAACATTAAATGAACTGTTTGATTTATACAACAGTTCTCCCGGTGGTCTTGACAACGATACTGCCAACCAGAACATAGAAAAGTTCGGTCGTAATGTCATACCTGAAGGGAAAAAGAAAAGCACTTTAAGAATCTTTCTTGAACAGTTTACAGACTTTCTCGTAATCATCCTTATTATTGCTGCAATTATATCAGCAATCAGCGGAGATATCGAAAGTGTTATCGTAATTGTTGCAGTTATTACGATGAATGCCATTCTCGGTACTGTACAGACAGTCAAGGCAGAGAAATCACTTGAGGGACTTAAAAACCTGTCTGCACCTAATGCCAAGGTTATCAGAGATGGTGTCCCTACTCTTATTCCATCTGCAGAGCTTGCAGTTGGTGATATCGTTATCATTGAAGCAGGTGATAAAATCTGTGCTGATGGTCGAATAATCGAATCAGCTTCACTTCAGATGAACGAATCAGCCCTTACAGGTGAAAGTGTGGGCGTTGAGAAATCAGCCTGCGACATCACAGAGGAACGCCCTCTTGCAGAGCGTACCAATATGGTATATTCAGGAAGCTTTGTAATTTACGGACGTGCCAAATACGTTATTACAGAAACCGGTGCTGCAACTGAGGTTGGTAAAATAGCAACCCTTATCAACACTGCTTCTGAGAGAAAAACACCGCTTCAGGTATCTCTCGATAACTTTGGTAAGAAATTATCCGTAATCATTCTTTTTATATGTTTGCTGGTATTTGGAATGGGTATCATCAATACCTTCCGTCACGGAGATACACTTAATTTTGATAACATAATGGACAGCTTTATGTTTGCAGTTGCCTTAGCGGTTGCCGCAATTCCTGAAGCTCTTACTTCAATCGTTACCATCGTTCTGTCACTTGGTACAAGAAAGATGGCTAATGAAAATGCCATTATCAGAAAATTACAGGCTGTTGAGGGTCTTGGTTCCGTTTCTATTATATGTAGTGATAAAACAGGAACTCTCACTCAGAACAAGATGACAGTAAGACAGATTTTTACTGAGGATGAGAACCTTCTTATTAAAGCTATGGTTCTCTGCAACGATTCAGAATGTACCGATGGAAAAGAAATCGGTGACCCTACAGAGACAGCCCTTATCAACTATGCTACTGCAAAAGGTTTTATGGCGAATGATTTAAGAAGCTCTTATGAAAGAGTATACGAAATTCCTTTTGACAGCGATAGAAAGCTTATGAGTACGGTTAACCGTATCGACGGAGCACTTACAATGTTTACCAAGGGTGCCGCTGATATTATGATTAACCGAATGAATATAACTGACGAAACACGTCAGACCATTATTGATAAAGTAGCTGAATTTTCACGTCAGGGACTTCGTGTTCTCTGCTATGGATGCAAAGCCTTTGAAGGAAATGAAATTTCAGTTGAGGATGAAGATAATCTTGAATTTATCGGATTAACAGCTATGATGGATCCTCCAAGACTTGAATCATCACCGGCTGTTGCAGAGTGTAAGGCTGCCGGAATCAAACCTGTAATGATTACAGGTGATCATGTAGTTACTGCTGCTGCCATTGCCAAGGAAATCGGTATTCTTGAAAATGAATCTGAAGCGGTAGAGGGTAAAGTCCTTGACGACCTTACAGATGAACAGATGGTGGATTTTGTAGCTGACAAATCTGTATACGCAAGAGTTACACCTGAACACAAAATCAGAATCGTTCGTGCATGGCAGACAAGAGGCTGCTCTACTGCTATGACAGGTGACGGCGTTAATGATGCCCCTGCCCTTAAACAGGCTGATATCGGTATTGCGATGGGTATCACAGGAACTGAAGCCGCAAAAGACGCTGCCTCAATGGTTCTTACAGATGATAATTTTGCAACAATCATTAAATCTGTTAAAAATGGTAGAAATATATATGCCAATATTAAAAAGGCTATCCTTTTCCTCTTGTCAGGCAATATGGCGGCAATTATTGCGGTACTCTTCTGCTCAATAGCAGGATTTACACTGCCTTTTGAGCCAATACACTTACTTTTTATTAACCTATTAACAGACTCACTGCCTGCAATTGCTTTAGGACTTGAGCCACACAGTAATAATGTAATGAAGGAAAAACCACGTAGCACAAGTGAAGGTATTATGACTAAAAGTTTCTTACTTGAAACCGCTCTTTACGGTGCAATTATTTCCGTTGCTTCCATTGCAGGATATATTATTGGAAAAGATGCAATGGCAGGAAGTACAATGGCATTTGCAGTGCTTTGTATATCAAGACTTTTTCATGGTTTTAGTTGTAAATCAGAAAGACCTGTATTATTTAGCAAAAAGATGTTTAACAACAAAGTTGGACTTCTTGCATTCGCAGCCGGCTTATTATTAATATGTGCCGTACTTTTCATACCGGGACTTCACAGTCTGTTCAAAGTACGTGCCCTTACAACAGCACAGATTATATGGGTATTTGCCCTTCCTGTTGCTTCCTTTGTAATGATTCAGTTTACCAAGATTTTCAGATTAAAGTCATCATAAAAAAGAACTGCCGTATCCCACCAATGTGAGGTACGGCAGTATTATTATAATTCTTCCATAATAAGCGATGTGCAGTTGTACTTAGGCAACAGCTTCTTTAACTTACCAAGATATTCTTTTTCAAAGAATATACACTTAGAAGTATCGCAACCCATCTTATCTCCTGTAAGAGAATACGCCATTGCTCTTGAGCCGCCTCCGCAATAGTGAAGCCATCTGCATCCGGCACACTTGGAATTAACTTCTTTTAAGGATTGAACGGTTTCTGATATCTCGTCAAGGTATCTGCCTTCTCTAAGATACATCTGAAGTCCATTCTCCTTCACGTTACCAAGAACATTTCCCAACTTCTCGTAATATTCTGACATCTGCTGACAGGTGTACAGATTACCCGTTGCTCCTATTGTAACTTCGCCAAAGTTCCTTCTGTAAAGTGGTACTGTATCCTTAAATTCACCATACTTAAACTCTACAGGTCTTGGCACATATGTCTGTGCCCCCGGATATACCGTTACCATCTGCGCCACATCAAGTACCATATTGCAGTCAAGCTCGTAGTACTGTCTGATAATGTCTAACATATATTCAAAATATTCTTCTACACTCATTGCTGCATCCTTAAGATTCCTCTTAAGGCGTGCCGTCTCTTCAGTCCTTACAATTCTTGTCTTGTGAACACCAAGCTTATCCATCATTGTAAGTGTTGGAATAATAGTATCCTTGTTGTATCTGTGAAGATTAATCTGTACATTAACATCAAATCCCTCTGCTATGCAGAGCTTAATGGCTGCCAATGTCCTTTTCTCTGACCCCTCTCTGTTACGATATGTATCCTGATATCCTATTCCGTCAAAAGAAATTCTTATAAGTGGAACACACTTAAATCGCTTCATCTGTACAAGCATATCCTTGGTTATAAAGAATCCATTGGTATTAATCTCATCAACATACATTCCCTGTTCATATATCTTCTTGAGAATCTCAACAAAATAAATATGTATAACCGGATCGCCTCCGGTAAGGGATATTGAATTAATTCCGCATGCTGCAGCTTCTTCAATAAGCTTATATGCTTCCTTAAGATTAAATTCGCATTGTACCTTAGCATTATCTGCTGCATTATAACAGTGCTGACAGTTATAGTTACATTTACCGGTAAGCATCCAATTCATAGATGGGAAATACAGGTTATCACATACACGAGGTTTCTGCCATTCTGTAAGAGAATCGCCTAAGAGTGCAATCTTACATACTCCTCTGGCTATCATCTTACTGATAATCGGATTACGGTCCATTTCCTGAACGCCATCACATTTACAAAGTATCTCAAATTCATCCTTAGTAAGTCCTTTGGCCTTCTTCTCATTCTTAACATAATATGCATACGGTACATTCTTCCATGAACGGAGCGCAATATTAGGATTGAGGATGTATTTTTTCTTATTGTTCTGCTTAGGTGAAGAAATACTGTGAACTATACCATCAGGCATGTTAGGAAGTATTTCCTGATATATCTCAGGATATATGGTGTACCTGCTTAAGTCTTCTATCGGAAGCCACGCCAACCCCTCTTTAAGGTTACTTAATGCCTCATCTCCAATATCTTCCATCAGGTAATAAAAGGTTACCTCGTGATTCTCTCCACTGCTGAGTGGTGTTTCATAAAAATTCTCCTGTGAAAATAAAAGTCTGTCTACATCTGTCTTAAGACCTGTCTCTTCCAATACTTCTCTTACAGCAGCATCTTCAGAGGTCTCACCAAGCTTAACCGCGCCACCTGTTGCATAGTAACAGTCACGTTCCTTATCATGAAGCATAAGAACATGATTATCCTTTATAACGATTCCCACGCCTCTCATTCTGAAAGATACTCCCGGTCTCTTAATCGACACATCCTTCTCCTGATACTCAGGAAGCTTGTAGGTTACAAACCCACTCATCCTGTCACGCAATGAATCAACATAATCCTCAGAGTAAAAAATCTTCATAAATTCATCATAGGATACCCATTTATAAGACATGGTCTCTCCATCCTGAAGATGTACTCTGTATTTCAATATATCTGTCTCACAATAAAATCCCTTATATATTGCATTATTAGAAACATAGGTATATATCTCTGTAAGTTCGTCACTTCGGATACCTGTTTCCTCGTATAGCTCTCTCCTCGCACCTTCAAGGAAACTCTCGCCCTTAAGAACTGCTCCGCATGCCGTACTTTCCCAATAACCCGGATATGTAATTTTGCTAAAATCTCTCTGGGTAAGAAGAATCGAGCCATCCTTATGTGCCACAAATACTTCTACCACTGCATGTCTGTATTCTTCCGGAATCTTCTCACCGCGTACCAAATCCACGCCAGCCAAGGTTCCGTCCGGATAATATGCGTCCCATAGTTCGTTAGACATAATCGTTTCCTTTCTGCATTTATTATATTCTGTAGTATATCATATCCTTAAGAAAATTTCACTCATAATTACTATTTGATTGTTATTCTGCCTTCCACATCTGAATATTTCTCAGAAAGATTTCCTTCCAATTCTTCTGTAAGATATTTGATAAGCATCTGATAATCAGACATTCCCTCATCTATAATAAATTCATTATCATCAAAAAATGTTGCTCCGGAACCTTTTTCTTTAAGCAGGTAGTTGTGAGATGCAAGCACATATTCACCATCTAATTTAATCGGTTCATATTCTCCCTCATCATTCAGAATCATAATGTCCTTAACTCGTCTTTCTCCTGCTACTTCTATAAAGAATTCCTTATCATCAAATACTACAGATGATTCAATGGAAGTATCAATAGTATACTTAATTCCTGATACATTCATAAAGCTTCCGTTCTCTCCTGCAGCAAGACCATTATCTTCCACCTCTGCAGTTGTATTAACAGCTCCAATCTCAAGAATATCTGCAATTTCCTGACCCGATACTTTGGCTGTGCAAAGAGTGTTTCCATATGGATGTACGGCAACAACATCTGCATATGTTATGTCTCCCTTTGGAAGATCAGCTCTGATACCGCCACCATTAACCATTGCTACATCTGCGTTACCGATTACTCTGTAAGCATCCGCACAGAAATTTCCGATTGTTGACTCACGATTTCTGACAAGTCGTATTCCTGCTTCATTGGTAGTACTTAATGCAATATCACTCTTAGCAACTATACGATTCATCTCTTCTTCATATTCTGACTTGATACCGTCAATGTATGCAGATATTGTCTCATCTTTAAATTCATAGAAATCCACAAGACCTACTGACACTGTTCCTCCTGCTGATATTACAACCTTACCGATATTGGCAAGCTTAGTTCCTGTTGATGACACGAGAACTTCTTCACCTGATTTATCTTCAAGAATTCTACAGGAAACTGTACTGTGTGAGTGAGCATCCAACACTACATCTGCTCCTGAAATATTTGCTATAAGCTCAGTAGATGTGTACGGACTTGATTCCATTGCGTCACCAAGATGTCCAAGCAAGATAATATAATCCGCTCCTTTTTCCTCGCACTCATCTATATACGTCTGAACTGTTGTGTAAAATTCTGTTCCGTCACCCTCTGCAAAATCATATACAAATTCCCCGTCTTCCATAAAATATGTTGGTGTTGTTTTAGAAATTGTCTCCGGTGTAGAAATGCCTATATATGCAACATCAATATCACCATATGTGACAATTTCATATGGCTTAATCTTTTCAAGTGGATTATCCTTCTTACCTGTGTACTCAATGTTGCAGGCAAGATATTGAGCTTCTGACTTATCAATCAGATAAGAAAATCTGTCAACGCCATAATCGAATTCATGATTGCCCGGTATAGCAAAATCATATCCTACCTCATTCATTATATTAACTATATATTCTCCTTCAGATACTGCTCCTATGTATTCACCCTGCACCGCATCTCCGCAGTCAACAAGAGTAACATATGGTGTTTCTGACATCATCTTTTTCTTATAAGATGCCAATCCGGAATATCCCATATTCTCATCGATTCCACAATGTACATCATTGGTGTACAGTATTACAATGTCCTCCTGAGGAACTTCCGTTTTTTTGTCATTACAGCCTGTCAAAAGCAGCATTGCTGTTACTAAAGACAAAATATGTAATAATGTTTTTTTCATAAGGTATGACCTCCTTTTTCGTACTTCATTTATTATAAAACTAATTTATAGTTTTGAAAAGAAATAAATATTGTATTTCAATTTGCATAGTGATAATACCATGCCAGAATGGTATTATCACTATGCAAATTGAAATATTATACTTTTCAAAGCATATAATATGATATATATAATTAGGAGAGTGTAGAATGAAAATTAAATTATATTCAATCATAATCTTTTTACTGGTCTGCGGACTGGGAGTGCTTTCCCACTTTCTGTATAACTGGTCGGGACAAAATAAAATCGTAGGTATCATTTCCTCCATGAATGAATCAACATGGGAACATCTTAAGCTTATATTTTTCCCTATGCTTTTTGTAACCATCGGCGAAGTAATAATTTTCAAAAAAACTCTTAAGGAATTCATTCCACCGAGAGTAACGGGCATACTTGCCGGAATGGGATTTATAGTGGTTGTGTTCTATACAATCTGGGGAATTACCGGAAAACTCGTTGATTTTGTAAATATAAGCATATATATTCTTGGTATTCTTTTTGCCTTTATAATCGAAAAATACGCCAGAAAAAAGAAATTGTTTATGGACTTATCTGTAAGCATTGCCATACTTTTAGGAATCACCATTCTCTTTGTAATATTCAGCTTCAACAGTCCCGGCGTAGGGATTTTTTATAACCTGTCTTTACACCCAAAAGGATAGTACATTGGTACTACTTCGCATATTTTGTCATATTGCCATATCTAAAATAAGTGTGCTATAATTTTAGTGTAATTTTCGCTTTATGGAGTGAGGTAGGTATACATATGATGATTCCTGAAATTTTGGTTATTGATGATGATGCAATGACGCTTGAAACTATGCGCTCATATCTTGAGGATATCGCCCGTGTTCATACTGTTAACGGAGGAAGACAGGCACTTGAATATCTTCACCAGCATCGTGTAGACATTATTCTTCTGGATGTTGAAATGCCTCTGATGGACGGCTATGCTACACTTGAACAATTGAGAAAATTAGAAGAATGTATTAATGTACCTGTAATTCTATGTACAGGAAGGCAGGACAGAAATACTATTTTTAACTTTACTGTTATGGGTGTTGACGGATATATGCTTAAGCCTGTTAACAAGGACCTCTTAGTCTGTAAAGTTAAGGAAATATGCGAAGTCAAGGAGCACTCTGCCAATAAGTCCACGGTCCTTATGATTGATGATGACATGACATATCTTAAGCAGTTAAATTATATGCTTCAGGACAGATATAATGTAGTTATGATTAATTCTGCCAAGCTGGCTTTGAATTATCTGTCCAAGCACAAGCCTGATATCATTCTTCTTGACTATCAGATGCCTTTATACAATGGGGCGAACCTTATGAATATGATTCAGAAATCCAACAAGATACCTATTCCGGTTATTCTTCTGTCGGGTGCTCTTAATCGCAAAGCACTTGAAGAATGTTATCCGTATAATCCTGCTGCCTATCTGGTCAAGCCGGTAACCAAGGATGTTCTTATTGATAACATTGAAACCGTTCTTCACGAAGGAGATAGCTGATATGAAACATATTTTCCCATTAATTATCTTTGCAGCTTTTGTAATAGCAGTTTATTTTATAATAGAACAGATTCGTAAGAAAGAACTCAAATACACCGAGAACCGGCTCTTTACCATATTCTGTCTGTGCAGTGCCATATGGAGCTTTGGTTTTTGCGGTGTATTTTTACAAACAGACCCTTCTGCTGCCTACATATGGCGTGCAATCGGTATGGTGGGAACCTTCGGTTACCTTATTACCGTTACTCTGTTAATCTGTAAGCTTCCCGACATTCCAAAATCCATCCGATATCCTGTAGAAGCTTTTTCGTATCTAGGTGTAATTCTGTATTTTCCTGTAATCGCTCCTGAAAATGCAACATATCAGATGAGTTCAATCGGTATGACCTATTCTCTTACGTCAGGCATTGCCAATACCTTATATATTGCGTACTGCGGAATTCTAGCCATAGGAATGCTGTTCATTGTATTTTATATGATATTTCATTATAAGAGTCTCCGAATTAAGACTCTCGGTAAGAAACTTTTAGTTACGGAAATCATCGTTGTTGCCGGAATGCTCTTAGATACTATTTTTCCTGTACTTGGATTTGAAGCCATACCCGGAAGTACCATCGCCCAGTTTATCGGCCTCGCGGTAATGTACAACACAATTTCATTTATTAATCATTCCCGTATAACAATTAACAATACATCAGAATACATATACTACTCTCTGTCCGTACCGGTCCTTGTATGTGACAAAAACCGTAAGCTTCATATTATGAACGATAATGCTTATTCTTTCCTGGGAATTGACAAGGATAATTTTATGGATGCGGGTCTTGATGTGCTGTTTCGGACAAGAGAGGAAGACATGTTTTCTTTTGAAGGTAACGCTAATGATATAGATGCCCGGTGCGTTAATAATGATGCCTACTGTAATCTCTCAATCAATAAGATTTGTGATGATTATGGTGATATTATCGGATATATCGTTATTGTAACTGACCTTTCAGAGCGTCTTAAATATATCAAAAACCTTGAAGATGCGAAAAAGGAAGCCGAACATGCCAACAATGCCAAGAGTGTGTTCCTTGCCAATATGTCTCACGAAATCAGAACACCTATGAATGCAATTGTAGGTTTTTCTGAGCTTGTGCTTACTATGGATATTGACGATACCGTAAGAAGTCATATCGAAGATATTAAATGGTCTTCCCACAACCTTCTTGCTACAATTAATGATATCCTGGATTTTTCAAAGATAGAATCCGGCAAGGTAGAATTGGTTGATGACACCTATTATATGGCATCCTTCCTTCATGATATCTCTATGATTATTGCACCTCAGGCAGAGAAGAATAATCTTGAATTCAATATCAACGTAGACCCGGATATTCCATCTGCCCTGTACGGTGATAAAACGCGAATCCGAGGCGTTCTTATTAATATTTTGAACAATGCAATTAAATACACAAAAGAAGGAAGTGTAACCTTTGACATTTCCATTAAAGAATGTACGGATAATAACATAACATTACAGTTCCGTATATCAGATACAGGAATGGGAATAAAGGAAGAAGATATAAAATCTCTCTTCGACTCATTTGAGCGTTTTGATCAGAAACTTAACCACGATATTGAAGGTTCAGGACTTGGACTTGCCATTGCCAACAAATATGTAAATCTTATGGGTGGACATATAGATGTGGAAAGTGTGTATACTAAGGGAAGTACTTTTACCGTTACTCTCGAGCAGAAAATAATAGACCCTACACCTTTTGAAGAGGACTACAAACTCCAAAATGCAGCCAGCACTTCCGGATGTATTTCCAATATGAAAATTCATAATATGCGTGTTCTTGTAACAGACGATAATTTAATTAACCTTAGAGTTGCTGAAGGTATTTTCTCACATTATGGCCTTATCGTAGACACTGCAGTATCTGCTCTTGAAGCCATTGAAAAATGTACTGCCTATAATTATGACATTGTATTTATGGACCATATGATGCCGGAAATTGATGGTGTAGAGGCAATGAAACGACTTCGTAAGCTTAACGACCATTACGGTTCAAATGGTGACTGCAAGATTATAGTTCTCACAGCTAACGCTATTAAGGGCACAAGAGAAATGCTTATTAACGAAGGCTTTGACGATTATCTGGGCAAGCCTATTAATATCCCTAATCTTGAGCGCCTGTTTAGAAAATATATATCAGGTGACCTTATAACATACGAAGCCGAAACAGCTGCCGACACCACCTATACTGGTAACAATGCACGCGGTGCCGATTATAATTTTTTGAAATCCGTGCTTTCACATATGGATATAGACAGCGGAATCACCAATAGTGGAGGAAGCCTTAATGAATATCTTAATATTCTTAAAATAACCTATGAGTATGGTCCGAAGCAGATAGAAGAGCTCAGAACAGCCTACGAGTCAAAAGACTATGATACCTATGTTATTAAAATTCACTCTCTTAAGAGCACTACTCTTAACATTGGTGCCACAGAACTTTCAGCCAAAGCGCGTAAACAGGAAGAAGAAGGTCGCAAAAATAATTATCGTTACATAGATGAGCACTTTGAAGAATTCTACAACGGCTATATCAGACTTATAGAGAAACTTAAGCCAGCTCTAAACCATTTTGGAAAGCTTAGCTCAGAACCTGCTTCTGACAGTCCTGTTTTAAGCAAAGAGGTTATTGTCAGAACCCTTAAAGCAATTGATGAGCATGTTGATAATTTCGATTTTGGCAAGGTATTCGCTATTCTTGAGGAACTTAAGGGTTGTAACCTACCGAATGAATTTAAGGGCCTATTTGACCGAATTTCAGCCCTCATGGACGAGCTTGACGTGGACGAGGTTAAGGAAATTATAAAAGAATATATTTGATGCAATAAAGGCAGAATCCAATTACCGGGTTCTGCCTTTTATAACTATACTAATCTTGTCTTTCTTCTTTTGATTTACCATCACGAATCATCTGTGCATTATGCGTTTCAAGATTCGAAAGTACCATAAGTTCATTAATCGTAGCATAATCTCTAACGTTACTACTTTTTGCAAGTTCCGGGTTACTTTCTCGCCACGCTTTTGCTGTAAAACCAAACAACGCAACATTTAGCAAATCTGCTTCTTCCGCATAAGGTAACCACTGCAAGTCATCCCTATATTGCAATTTGGAATAATATAATTCTTGATTGCATCCGTTTGAATCAAATAATTTTAAAAACCGGGCTGATAGCAGAAGCAAATTCAAAAGCAATATCCTTATGGGCATATGTGCCACCATAACGTCCCTTTTTAACAAATATGCCTATTGCATTTGTCTGTTCCACCCACTCTGATACGCTTGGTGTAAAAGTCAATAATCCCGCTTGCTTTTTAAAGTGTTCAGATTCGAACACTTTAAAATTTGGATTATATATTTCCTCCCAAGTAGCCAAAAACTCAAGCGTTCTTCTATTTCTGAGCCAATTACGTACAACGTCTGCTGCTCTGGAATCGTCTGATTTTGCAGCA
>JAZQKW010000200.1:0-9562 GCA_045542375.1 Butyrivibrio sp. | reverse complement strand
GAGTTTGGAACGATGTTAGCAGCACCAGCACGTGCTCTTCTTAAATCGCCCTTTCTATGTGGACCATCTAAGATCATTTGATCACCAGTGTATGCATGAATTGTTGACATGATACCTGATTGAATAGCAGCATACTTATTTAATGCATCTGCCATAGGTGCTAAACAGTTAGTTGTACAAGAAGCTGCAGAAATTACATTGTCAGCTGCAGTTAATGTATTCTCATTAACACCGAAAACGATTGTAGGTAAATCATTTCCAGCTGGAGCTGAAATAACTACCTTACGAGCGCCGGCATTGATGTGTGCCTGTGCTTTATCCTTAGAGCAGTAGAATCCTGAACACTCAAGAACTACGTCTACTCCAAGTTCACCCCATGGACAATTGTTAGCGTCTGGGAATGCATAAATCTTAATTGTCTTTCCATCAACTGTGATTGAATCATCACTTGCTGAAACTGTGTCAGCCTTGTCATACTTACCCTGTGATGAATCATACTTAAGAAGATGAGCAAGCATCTTAGGACTTGTTAAATCGTTGATAGCTACTACTTCATATCCTTCTGCTCCGAACATCTGTCTGAAAGCAAGACGACCAATACGGCCAAATCCGTTAATCGCAACTTTTACTGCCATTTTAAAAATTCCTCCTAAAGAATGTTTTTTTAATAAGGATTGTTAATAATAAATCAATCTGTAAAGTATTTTACATTCTTTACCTGAAAATTTCAACCCTTATTTTGTTATTTATTCAAATTATTGACAAATCCAAAAGTTTTATTAAAATAAAATACATAAATATCAAAGGAGAACATCAATGATTGGAGATTATCACGTACATACCAATTTTTCATCGGACTGTAATTCAGTTCCTGAGGAGCTTGTAGAAAAGGCACTTTTACTTGGGATGAATGAGATATGCTTTACTGACCATGTGGATTTTGACTATCCTGCCATAAATGGCGAAAAGCCTTTTAATATAGACGTTAATGAATATTTTAAGGAACTTACCGCTGTCAAGGACAAGTATCGAGGCAGGATTAAGATTAAGATAGGAATTGAACTTGGACTCAATCCCGGAATCAATGCTGAGAACAAGAAGTTTGTACACTCGGCTGATTTTGATTTTATCATCGGTTCATCACATATAGTCAATGGTATTGACCCATACTATGCTGAATATTGGGAAGGCAAGACTACCAAGGATGCCATTATGGAATATTATGAGGCCATATTGAAGAATGTTACAATATGCGAGGACTATGATGTATACGGACATCTTGACTATATAAGACGATATGTAAGAGACAAGGAATATGTGTATACTGATTCTGATTTCCATGACATTACCGATATGATTTTTAAAAATATTATTTCAAAAGGACACGGAATCGAACTCAATACAAGAGGCATCACTGATGGTATTACCAATTTCATTCCTACCATCACTCTTTTAAAGAGATATCATGATTTGGGCGGCGAGATAATTACTCTCGGTTCTGACTCCCATAAGGTAAGCAACGTAGGATATGCGTTTAAGACTGCTAAGGACATTCTTATTAACACCGGTTTTAAATACATCACCACTTTTGAGAACAGAACACCATCATTTATATCAATTCAGTAAATACTACCCGGAGGAAGCAATCCTCCGGGCTTTTTATACATTTTTCCTTAAATATTCCACACACTGTTTAATTTTGTATACAACATAGTCCGCTTCTCTCATTGTTATACCCGCATCCGTTGTAAGTCTTATGCTTCCTCTGATATATTCCTCAGGAACCTTGATTTCTTCCAAAACATATGAGGCTTTACTTCCGCTATTGCAGGCTGACCCTCCGGATGCATAGATTCCCTCTATCTCAAGCATAACTAATAATGCACTGCCATCAACATCTTTAAAACTAAAATTCATATTATTAGGCAGTCTTTCTTCACCGCCATTTATTATCACATCCGGAATCTCTGATATTATTCTGTCAGTTATATATTTTTGTATTTTCTCAAGCCATTCCTTTTCCATTTTCATTCTTTTGGCTGATATTTCTGCTGCCACTGCCATTCCTATAATCCCGGCAACATTTTCTGTTCCCGCTCTTTTTCCATACTCTTGTCCCCCACCCCTTATAAAAGGACTGACTCCTGCATCCTCAGACACATACAAAAAACCACATCCCTTAGGACCATGAAACTTATGTGCAGAGGCACTAAGCATATGAATATGGCAGGCTTTTACATCAATGGGTATGTGGGCAAAAGCCTGAACTGCATCTGTATGAAACAAAATGCCGTATTCTTTTAGCATCTCGCCAATTGCTTTAATGGGCTGAATTGTCCCTATTTCATTATTTGCAGTCATAATCGATACAAGCACTGTATCATTTCTTATTGCACTTCTGATTCTGACCGGCGAGATATATCCGTAATTATCCGGAGACACAAGTGTTTTTTTCATATAATCCTTAAGTGGCATAAGCATAGCCTTATGTTCAATGGTACTTGTAATTATATGACCTTTTTTTCTCATTGCATCGTTGCATACCCAGTTATCTGATTCCGTTCCTCCTGAGGTAAAAAATATTTCCTCAGGTTCAGCATTAATTATATCCGCAATTGTTTTCCTTGCAGAATCAATATCCTCTCTTATTCTTCTTGAACCAGAATACCCTGCCGAAGGATTATAAAAATTTCTTTTATAGTATTGTTTCATTATTTCAACAACCTCAGGATATACATACGTGGTTGCTGCATTATCAAGATATATTCCCATAGTATCTTCTCATCTTTTTATTATATATTATGCAAAATACGCATATTATGATAAAAAACCATGAGAAAACATTATGTCCCGTTCTAAATTTATAAAAGGCACATTAATACTTACAATAACCGGTTTTATAATCCGACTTTTAGGCTTCATATACAAAATATTTTTATCAAGAACCATAGGCGCAACTGCGCTTGGAACCTTTCAGCTTGTACTTCCTGTAATGGCTGTATGCCACGCCATATCTGTTTCAGGAATTGAAGTAACCTTGTCCAAAACCACTTCTTTTTACAAAGCAGATAATAAAATTAATAAAGTAATCCCCAATGCTGTCCGTTGTCTATCCCTGTCCCTCTTATTAGGGATAGGATGTGGCCTTATATTAAATATTTTTGCAATACCGCTTTCAGTATATTTCCTGAATAACAGTGATTGTATATCCTTAATCAGAATATTTTCTCTGTCCATTCCTTTATCCTGCGTTCACTCTATGTTTTACAGCTACTATATCGGTACTGAAAATGCAGTTTTTCCTTCAATTTCACAATTATTGGAACAGCTTGTGCGCTTTGCTTCGGTTTTTATTTTTTCACTGTTCACAAAAGGTGCAATGCTTGCCGTATTATCCACACTGGCAGGCGAAGGATTTTCCGTTATTTTATGTCTTCTTCTGTATTTAAAAAAGAAACGTAAATTCACAGGTGTTCTGAGAAAAAATATCTGTAAGGGCTATGCAGGGATAATAAAACAGGCTTTCCCTATTACTATTAACAGGCTTGTTTTAAGTGCCGTTCAGAGCCTTGAAACCGCTTTCATACCCATGATGCTTACATTATATGGAATGAGCAGGGATTCAGGACTTGCAACATTAGGAATAATCACCGGTATGGCACTGCCTCTTGTATTATTTCCATCAACCATGGTTAATTCAATTGCCCTTATGCTGCTTCCTGCTGTTTCAAAGGCTCACAATTCTGTCTCCTCATTAAAAAAATACGGGAAAAGAGCACTCGTCTTTTCCCTTGTATTAGGTATTACATGTATTATATTCTTTCAGACAGCCGGTGGTTATATTGCAACCTTACTGTTCAGAGTTGAAAATATAGGTAAAATAACCCGTATTTTATCACTGATATGTCCTTTCGTCTTTATTAATACCACCTTTAAAAGTATATTAAATGCTATGGACAAAAGTTATAACATATTGATAAATAATATGTTCTGTGAAGTCATCTGTCTGTTCTTCATTGTATTCTTCATCCCTTTATACGGAAGCATGGCTTACATAACAGGAATAATAATCTCTCAGGCAGTTAATTCCGTTCTATGTCTGTTAGCATTTGGCAAATGCATCAGACAATATCAAGAAGCTCGTCCGCATGTTCAATAATATAATCAGCTCCGGCACTTTCATGTTCTTCCCTGTTGCCATAGCCGTAAAGCACACCTGCCGAGGCTATGTTATTAGCCTTGGCACCATCTATATCATGATGTCTGTCCCCTATCATAAGCACTTCCTCAAGAGGTGCCTCAGATACTTCAAGTGCATGTCTTATAATATCAGACTTCTTACTGTTCTTCTCGTCCATGTCTGCACCCGACACGTATTCAAAATACTCAAGCAATTCAAATTTCTCCAATATCTGAAGGGAATATTTAGTCGGCTTGGATGTTGCCACATATAACTTATGCCCTCTTAGCTTTAATTCCGTCAACAGTTCTTTTATTCCATCATATACAGAATTCTCAAAAAGTCCTTTTTCGGCAAAATATTCTCTGTAATATTCTACTGCCGTCCATGCTTTCTCTTCATCAAATCCATAATAATCTCTAAAGGAATCAGCAAGTGGTGGTCCTATAAAACGATAAAGGCTTTCCCTGTCATTTTCTTTAATACCAAACTTATTAAGTGCGTATATAACTGAATTAGTTATTCCAAGAGCTGGTTCAGTAAGGGTACCATCCAAATCAAAAAACAAATATCTGTATCTCATTATTCCTCCGCTATTTAACCATTTCAGATATTTTGATATCTTTTTCCTTGAGCATATCTATTATCTTGCCGCTTGAGGTCATAAGTAATGGCTTGGAGCCCGCCTGTCTGTTAACAAGCACTACCTCTGCCTCTTCTCCATTGCTTAATTTAACCTTGGCATTAAGGTATGAATTAACAATATTATGTAAAAATACTAAAAGTATCTCCGTATCAAAGACACCAAATCCTGTATTCTCAAACTGTGCAATTACGTCAAACGGACACATTGATTTTCTATATACACGGTCTGCCGTCATTGCTTCATACACATCTGCAACCGCAATAACCTTAGTATACCGGTCAATCTTATCCTCTTTTAACTGCAGTGGGTAGCCTGAGCCGTCAAGTCTTTCATGATGCTTAAGCACCGGATATAAAAGCCTCTTATCAATTCCGGAATTACGGAGCATTTCATAACCCTTAACGGTATGTGTCTTCATAATTGTGTATTCTATGTCAGTAAGCTTGCCGGGCTTATCAAGTATGGACTTCGGTATTGCAAGCTTGCCTATATCATGTAAAAGTCCGCAGGAATAAAGAATACGTCTGTCTTCTTCGCTCCATCCCATCCATTTTCCGATAAGAGATGCTATAATTCCTACATTCATACAATGCATATATGTTGCATCCGAATAGCTGTGCATAGAATATAGCATATTAAGCATTTCATATGTATTGCTGGTCTGAGGCATACTTTCCCATGTATTCTCAAGAAGATTCTCAACTTCTTCCTTACTTGCACCATTTTCCAGAATCTTATCAAAGGTATTATTGAGTTTATTAATCTGACTTGTATAGTTCTTGTTAAATTCAATAAAATTAGGACTCTGCACGGGTTCTTTAGGTTCTACATCCTCAGGCTTCTTCTCGTCATCAATCAAAATATCCAGCAAATCAAGCGACTCAAGATGCTCAATAATAGCTTTAGTAAGCACAACACCAGCCGGAAGTATAAGAAGATTTCCTTCTGTATATATATCCCTTCCTACTACCATTCCTTCTTCCAAATTACTGACAAAAACTCTTTTCATAGGCCCACCACCTTAATCATAAGTGTTTACATAAATACATTAGATACTTTTCCTTCTTCCCAATTAGAAATACCACTCTCATACTGTTCATTAAGCCATTTTACCATCTCGACTCTGCCCTCCTCGGTAAAAGGAAACTCTGCACTAATCTTTGCTTCCTTGGTTGTATCGTAGGCAAACGGGCCTTTCCATACCACCGCCTCAAGAGTCGCTTCGCCCTTATCCTTCTTACCAAATACTCGTTCCAATGGATTTCTTGCAATTCGATATCGCATCCCCTTGTACTCACCGGAATATGGCAATCCGTATTCATAGTGAATCAGGCTGTAAATTTCATTTTCCGTTATCATATATTAGCCCCTTTCATTATATCACATATTTTACAAAATATATGGTGTAATCTGATAAACATAATAATTAAGCCAGTTGCTGTAAAGACAGTTAGAAGTTGCTCTCCATGTAAGGTCCGGTCTGACATCCGGATTATTGTCAGGATAATAATTATCAGGAATCTGCGGATTGAGTCCTTTTCCCACATCTCTTCTGTATTCCTTATCCAAGGTCATTCTGTCATATTCAAGATGTCCAAGCACAAAAACCTGCCTTCCATCCTTAGTCATAACTAACAAATCTCCAACCTCTTCAGATTCTGCAAGAACAATTAAATCCTCTTGTGCTCTTATTCCTTCAGGGTCTGAAGCTGTATGTCTTGAATGAGGTGCCATAAACACATCATCAAAGCCTCGTACAAGTGGTACTCTTCTGTTATCAACCCTATGCTTATATACGCCTGATATTTTCTCATCAAGCCAAATTTTCTTAACACCAAAATGGTAGTACAGTCCTGCCTGTGCTCCCCAGCATATATGGAAAGTAGATGTTACATTAGTCTTGGACCAGTCCATAATCTCTACAAGCTCATCCCAATATTCAACCTGTTCAAAATCCATATGCTCAATAGGCGCACCTGTTATAATGAGTCCGTCAAATTTACTGTCTTTAATATCTTCAAATGTAAGATAAAACTGATTAAGGTGCGACTGTGACGTATGAGTCGACTGATATGATGCTGTCTGTAACAAAACAATATCAATCTGCAACGGTGTATTGGAAAGTGCTCTAAGTAACTGCACCTCAGTCTCTTCCTTAAGAGGCATAAGATTAAGAATGGCAATCTTAAGAGGTCTTATATCCTGACCAAGTGCTCTTGTCTCATCCATAACAAATATATTTTCATTTTCCAGAACTGTCTTAGCCGGCAGTTCATTTTGTGTTCTGATTGGCATTATTCTTTTCCTCCTGCAAGCTCAAGAAAATCCTCTTCCGACAAAATCGGAATTCCAAGTTCTTTTGCATTTTTATTCTTGGACGAATTACTGTTTACGTCATTATTAATAAGATAGTGTGTCTTGGCAGAAACCGAGCCGGTGGTCTTACCGCCAAGTCTTTCGATATATGCTTTCAGCTCATCCCTGTTAGCAAAGTGATTTACAGAGCCTGTAATAACAAATACTTTTCCGGAAATTGGAGTGTTATCATCTCTCTGTTCTACCACAATATCAAGTTCCTTAACAAGATTTCTGAATACCCGCACATTATCAGGATGTTCAAAATATCGTCTAAAGCCCTTCGCCAGTACATCACCGATGCCCTCAATCATCAAAAGCTCATCTTCCGTACATTCTATAATCTTATCAACCGATTCCTCAAAATACCTGCATATAAGCTTGGCGTTGGCAAGTCCGATTCCTTCAATTCCAAGTCCGTAAATAACATTGGCAAGGGTTGTTTTTCTTGACTTCTCAACAGATTCTATTATTTTCTCATATGACTTAACTCCAAAGCCTTCCATGGATATTATATCATCCTTATATCTGTCCAGATGATAGATGTCAGAAAATTCCTTAATAAATCCGTTATCAATAAATTTCTCTAAGGTCTGCTCTGAAATACCTTCAATATTCAATGCATTTCTCTCTACAAAATGCTCAAATTTCTTAATATGCTTTGCCTGACACTCAGAATTGGTACAATAAAGCGTCATTGCCCCTGCAGACTGCACAATTTCCGTCTTACCTCCACACACCGGACACATAGACGGAATGACCGCACTGCCACTCTTGGTAAGGTTTTCAGCTATCTGCGGAATAATCATATTCGCTTTATATACTGTTATTGTATCACCGATTCCAAGCTGTAATTCCTTAACAATACTTACATTGTGCACACTTGCCCTTGATACAGTTGTCCCTTCAAGTTCCACCGGTTCAAAAATAGCAACAGGATTAATAAGCCCAGTTCTTGATGCGCTCCACTCTATTTCCTTCAGTGTTGTAACCGCAGTCTCATCCTGCCATTTAAAAGCAATTGCATTTCTTGGAAACTTAGATGTTGTACCCAAGGACTCTCCATATGCAATATCGTCAAACATCATAACCAGACCATCTGACGGAAAATCGTTACTCTTAACTCTGTCAGCAAAATACTGAACCTTATCCTGCATATCCGCAGCCGTAACCATAACTCTCTCAACCACATCAAAGCCCTGTGCTTCAAGCCATCTAAACTGTTCCTCTACTGAATTATTAAAGTCCACACCTTCTGCTTTTATAAGCGCAAAAGCAATGAGGTTAACATTTCTCTTAGCAGTTATTTCGCTGTTAAGCTGTCTTACCGAACCGCTGCAAAGATTTCTTGGATTCTTATACTTGTCCTCTTCTGCGGTAATCTCGGCATTAATCTTTTCAAAATCAGAATAAGTTATTATTGCTTCTCCTCTGAGGACAAGGTTGCCCTTAAATGGGATTGTAAGCGGAAGATTCTTAAATACTTTCGCATTCTGTGTAATAACTTCTCCAACATATCCATTGCCTCTTGTAACCGCCTTAACAAGCTCTCCCTCATTATAGGTAAGTACAACCGTAAGGCCGTCAAGTTTCCATGAAAGAACACTCTTATGTGCTCCCGTAAAATCTGCCAGTGCCTCAACTGACTTAGTCTTATCAAGGCTTAACATAGGTGACTCATGAGTCTCCTTTTGTAATTCGCTTAAGGTCTCGTAGCCAACTCTTTGTGTGGGACTTGCAGACAACACAATTCCTGTCTCTTCTTCAAGCTTAAGCAACTCATCATAAAGCTTATCATATTCATAATTACTCATTATCTCATCAGTTCCGGAATAATACACCTTCGCTGCTTCATTGAGTATATTAACTAATTCTTTGATTCTGTCTGACTGATTCATATATCCACCTGCTATAACATATTTCTAAGTTCTCTTACCACATCACCGGAAAGTTCTTTAATCTCTCCCGGTTTCATTCCCTTTACGGATACATTCATTATTCGTATACGGACAAGTTCTTCAACGTGATACCCAAAATATCCGCACATTCGTCTTATCTGTCTGTTAAGCCCCTGAATGATAGTTATTCTAAACTTCCTGTCACTTATCCTCATCGTCCTGCAAGGCGCAGTAATTATCTTCTTACCCGTTGCACCATTGGTAATAGGCACTCCCTGTTCCATTTTCTTAAGAAAATCTTCTGTAATCTCCTGTCTTGTGGTTACAATGTATTCCTTCTCATGCCCACCTGCTGCATTGAGAATCTCATTCATCAATTCTCCATCATTGGTCAAAAGCATTAGCCCTTCTGATTCCTTATCAAGTCTTCCTACAGGAAAAAGTCTCATTCCCTCCGGTATAAACTTGGCAATTCCTTCCCCC
>JAZQKW010000199.1:0-5121 GCA_045542375.1 Butyrivibrio sp. | reverse complement strand
TCAAGATAGTTAGCTTCCTGTAACGCATCAGATATTACATTGGATAGCTCCTGCAGTTCATTCTGAAGGTTAATAGAATTACTCTGTCGGTTGAAGAACTTAGTTCCCTGAGTCATAAACGCACCTATAATAAGAATTACAACTGAGCTTACTGCCAAAGCAACCAATAGTTCCATCAGCGAAAAACCTTTATTCTGTTTTAATCTGTTAAAACACTTTTTCATATCAATGCCCCGCTAGTCAATCATATGTTTACCGGTTACAAAGTACAAACTTATTGTACTTGACTTTTTATCTCCATAATAGGATACTATCTGCATTTTTCCTTTAGAAATATCCATTTTCTGGGTTCTGTCACCGTTATAATATACATTCTTTACTGCTCCTGTTAATGGTTCAAAAGCAATACTAAGTTTCGTATATGCCCCAGCTTTAGTTCCTATCTGCTTGGTCACTCCGTTTCTGTCAATAAACTTTACATCTACATTTGACGGAAGTTCAACCTCATCTACGATTCTTTCTGTATATGAATCATCAGAGTTCTTAGTAGCCCTAATCAATTTAACAACTACACTTTTCCCAGACACTTCAATGGTCGTATTCCACTCATCTGCCACAATTGTCTTCGCACGTTCTCTTGCTACAGTAAGCATGTCATTAATCGACCCTGAAGCTTTCTTTACATTGGACTTACTGACCACACGATATGTTGTCAGTGATGCACCTATAAGAACTGCCATAATTGCAACAGCAATTAAAAGCTCCAATAATGAAAAACCTGCATTTCTATTCAGTTGTTTCATATGTTTCTTATGCACTCTCATTCTTTCTCCAATCACTAAACTGTATCATTTCATTAACATCAATTTCTCCAATACCAGGAGTCTCAGATGAACTTTCTGCTTCCTGGAAGAATATATGAATATCATTAGATTCATCCGCATCTGTCTTATAATACTCTATGGTCTTCTTAGCTCTTTCACTTGTTCCAGGTGTAAGTACCATAGAATTATTAATGTTAATTGATCCGTCCGTTATTATTAAGCCCTCAAAATTAGCATACACGTTAACATCAACTCCATATGCAAGCACTACTCCACCATTACATGTAATAGGAATGTCATATGCTCCACCATGGTCTCTGTATGTTACCACCGCACCAATTGTCCCTGTTGCTGTGTCAATATTAATTATACTATTTGTCAGTGCATCTAATTTATCTAATTTCACAGTTCTCTCATACGGTGTAATGAGATCTGCCTCTGTAACATTAAACTCACTTTCATCTATCTTGAAATCAATTGGGAAAGCTGAAAACACATTATCATCATTTCCCAATGTAAGGAACGACTTAATCACCCTGTACTTATTAGAAGATGAACCTGCAATTGCTGTAAGGTCATCTACAGGCTCTGAACCAATTACAGAAATAGTCGGAACAGATGTGCTTCCCTTAATAACCTCCACCAGAGAACCTGATGTATATACAGAAGCTGCGTCATTCAATAATATTTCATTACCATCTGAGAAGAATCTCATAAGACCCTGCTCTACATGGGATCTAAGTGAGTTTCTGTCAACATGATCTGCGGATGTAGGACCTGATACACCCTTACTTACAAAAAGTGCATTAAGATATCCGTCTGTAATGACCGCTCTTACATAATCATTTTGAGCCTTTGAAGACACAAAATTCAGATAATAATATGTCTTATTATGAACCTTTCTTACAACATATGGATTGGAAGTATCTAACAATCCTAACCTGTATGCAAAGAAATTGTTCAAATTAATTGTTACCTTATCCGGTGTTGCAGTTGGATTGCTTGCAGAACCTCCTGTAGTTCCTGCTTTAAGACTTACATATCCTGCAGGAACCAGATATATCTCCTGATTACCTTTAAGTGCAAGCGAATCACCTGTCTCATATACTTCAGGCGTTGGATCGTCTTCATTTAAAAGATTAAGGTATCCTTTACCTGCAAGTGTAAGACTATTAACACCCATCATATCAAGTGAACAGTTCATACCATTTACAATAATAGCACTACTTGCTGATACCACATCATTACTTCCACCAAATCCTACATAGTTGCCCTTAAGTATAACCCTTGACTTATTACCATTAAGTGATAAGTCATCCGCTACATATGTATGTGAATCAGCAGAATGGTATGTAATATCCGCTCTATCTGTACCAAATCCGATATTAAGATTATCACACCAGATATCAGCGCCTTTAACAACCAATGATGTATTACTTTGAAGATCAATTATTCCTCCGCTTACTAACTGTGTAGGAATCTTACCTGCAACAACGTCATTTTCTAAAGTAATGTTAGAGTTGCTCATAAGATTAACATCTTCACCTGCAAAAGCTCCACCGCTTATACTTACCCCCATGTTACTGCTACTCGTGATATCCTCCATAGCAATAAGACTATACTTAAAATATTCTTCCCAATCTTCATTAAACTGTACAAAATCAACGAAGATATCAGGATATCCAATATTGATATCTACCTGAACGGTTGAATAGTACTGATTAACACCAGAACTTCTGTACTCAATCAGAACATCATCTAAAAATATATTTTCTGCTGATTCTACAACATTAGCAATGTTAACAACTCTGGCATTTTCAGTATTAAGTATATTAGATGTAATATATGCAATTGCATTATCTTTCTTAATGCCGGAATCACCAAGAACCATCCTCTTAATATCTGTCACATAATAAGACTTCATTGTCTCGTTAAGAACTTCATTCCTAATCTTACTTGTCTTTCCGGTATTTGGATCATGTAAATAGATAGCTGATGCTGTTCTGGTATATGCATCTGATAGTGTCTGGAAACAAGTTCTACCTGTTCCAGCATACACTTCCTCAACTACAGATTCTGCACTGTAGAAGGATTTCTTTGAGTTCTCATCCATTATTTTAAGTTTGTATGTGGTTCCTGCTGCTGAAAGAATAACCCCTGCAAGAACACCCACAAATCCAACGGCTACAATCGCCATAATAAGCGTTGCACCCTTGTTATCTTTATGTAATTTTCTAAATAACTTTCTCAAGGCTATTCCCCCTTTACAGTAGATAAAGTCGAATAACACTCACTGGATTTTATCTCCAACGAATCACCGTCTATTACCAGACCATCCTTTATATCTTTCCATACATATATATCCATATTGTAAAGTTTGGTAAATTCATCCTGGCCTGTAGTAATATTTCCCACATCCCATCCAGGGATATTAGTATATAACTTAAACTTATGTGAATCTTTATTAAGGTCCACATTAGATACATAACTCTTGTACTGTTTTACTGTTATATTGTCCTTATCAAGAGTAACGGATGAACCAACCTTATTCTCAACATCCTGTGAAATTATATATGCGTGTACATCCTTTTCAAGTTCATCCTTGTCTCTATCATTGTTATAGAAGAAATTAATCTCATCTGAAGACACCGTATCAATAGCAGACGCCGTATATGTTGCAAATGTCGGCTGATATACAATATAAAGATTAGGAGCATTAAGCATACTTGCAGGCAACGTATCTTCAGCAAGCAACATGGTTTTTGAAAGATAATATGTAGTACCTGTACCATATCCGTATGATACTCTTACCGAATAGCTATAATCAACTCTTCCATCAGAATATGGTGTCTGATCAATGAAAAAGTCCAGTCTTCTGTATACCTTCTCCATTACAAATCCGGATACCGACTCTTTAATCTTCTGTACAGCCTCTCCGTCGTATTTGTTAATCTGAGTCATACAGGTAACACTTCCGTTTTCATTGATATTATTAATATCCGGTTTCATATATTCATTAATATCTCCTATTGTTCCCTCTGAACCGCCTGTATACCCTGCCGGGTCAAGGACTACAGTAACGTAGAAACGTTCTGAGTCCATGCCCCTGTAATAGCTGTCTCCTTCACTATCAGTACTTGAACCGTCACCGATGTTATTAAAAATAATTCTTCCATCAGCCATCTCCGTATATTTTCCGGCATATATTGACTTCAACACATCAAGTGACATTGCGTTAAAATACTCTGAAGTATTCTGTGCAATATCTGTAGCATTCTGCATACTCTTAGACTTTCCGTTAACCTTCGCCGAATTAAGAAATGACTGTATAAGAGGTATACTAAGCACTGATATTATTGCTAATGTAACCAACACTTCCAGAAGTGAAAAGCCTTTATTCAGTTTTCTATTTCTTCTTGGATGCTTCATAAGTTACTCCTATTCGTAAATCTTAATACTTCCTACCTTGTCAGCAATTGTAAATCTTGGATTGTCCTTATCATCAACAATCTTAACTTCCAATTCCATATCTGTTGTGTTAACAATTGTAGCCTTAACACCGTTAACATCATCACCTACTGAATTTCTCTCTGTACTCATAACAAGAAGTGATAATCTTGCACCAGGTATGAATTCAACACCTTCTGCATAGTTAACTGCAGGATATGCAACACCACCAACACTGTATGATACTACATATGCTCCTTCTGCATTCTTATCAAAGGTAATTGTAAGTTCTTCTACTTTACTTGAGTTAACACTTATACTCTGAACACCGTTTCTGTCTCCCTTAGGACCTACTACAACTGAATCTCCTGCTGCATTAAATGCATCAAGTGAAATAAAGTGGTCATAGTCTGTAAGAATATGTAAACCATTTTCTTCTGCATTATCTTCACCAGGTTCAAAAGACGATGAATCAAATATGTTCTCTGTACCATTATCAGTATTAGTAATAGGAGCACCGAAGAATACTCTGTCCGCACCCTTAATAGCGTACTGATTCATAATAATAATTCCTGATACAAATCCTTCTTCACTATATGCCGATGTTAATGAAGTAATCTTACATTTGCTGTCAAATGTATTAATATAATCAATAAGACTCTTAAACTCAGGATAAGGTGCCTTATAGTTAAGTGTTAACATCGTCTCCTGTCCTACATAATCACTTGAATATGCTGATGTATCAGATTTTAATGGGTTACTTGACATTTTCTGACCAAACTTATATACCGGTGTTACAGCTCCAAGTACTGCCTGTGAAATCCATGTTCCTGTCTTATCCTCCATTTCA
>JAZQKW010000198.1:0-17325 GCA_045542375.1 Butyrivibrio sp. | reverse complement strand
GAAGGTATTAGTAGCCTGTACAAGCATCAGGAATCGTATAATGGTAGTGAATGTTTACAGTTTCTTAGGGAGATTAATTCAAAACAGTATCAGGATGATTTTGGCGTTGGGGAAATTTGGCTCTTTGCTTCTGATTTTGATTTGTACAATATTGAGATTGTTGAAGGGAACCACCCGTCAGAATTGAGTTGGAATGATGGAATACCATTGTATCTGTCGGAAGAATATAAAGGGATTACAACCTTGGGAGAACACTATAGAGATGTAAATACAGAAGGTGTGGTATTGTTCGACTATTATGTTGCAGGATACTTTTCTTCTGATTCAGGTATTCCTTCCGGTAATGTTACTGCTAACAATATAGAAGGTATAAAATCTTTAGAGTACGGAATTGTTGAGATGGCACCATTTTATCAGCTTGATGGTTATTTTTATGTTAAAGATGGTTATACAATTGATGAAGTAATGACTCAGATTCAGGAAGAATATGCTAAGAGCAATTCTGTTGCAACCATTACCAATGTGGATAGTGCAATATCCTTTATGGAGAAAAATATTAATAAATCCATTAGATATCTGGTTATTGCAACAATTTTGTTAACTATGACATGTATAATTGTTCTCTTAGTAATTCAGATTGGAAACATTCTTACCAGAGGTAAGGAATATGGAATCTGGCTGATATGTAATGCAACAGATAGGGATATTCTTAAGATTTTAGTGTTACAGAACTTTATCAGATTGGTATATGCAGAATTAATGGCAGTTCTTTTTGTTAATCTACTGACAAGATTGTTTTTATACGGAGAGAATTTTGTTAAGTCGGAAATAACTAAGGAGATTAGTAATAAGATAATTGCAGCTAATATTTACCCTGCAATTCTTGGTATTGGATTATTTATTGCGGTAATAACCGTAATTGTACCGGCTCTTAAATTGATGCATACCAAACCTGTGAAGTTAGTAAGGGGGGAATTGTAGATGAAGTGGCTTAAGAGAGATTTTATTATTAAGTTTTCAGTGATAATTACCGTGCTAATGACTATATTGGTAAGTATGAATTTGTTGGAATTATTAGATAAATATGTTATTTCCTCTCACTCAATGGTCAAGGTTTCTGAGTATGAATATCAGGAATTAAAAGAACTTTGTCATTACAAAGAAAGTCTTTATGGTCAGGGTGGTGTATCTAATGACGAAACAGCTAAGGCTCTTGATGCTATCAAAGAGGATATAAGAGATTTTATGAAAGAATTACCATCCTTTTCCGGCAATGTCTCCATTCCTTTAGTGTATATGAGGCTAAACGGTGGAGTAGATATTTGTAGCACTGTGATTTTATCCTTTAATGAGGATTTGCCTTATGATATTAGTCGTGTAAGTGGTAATGACAATGGTGTGTATATTGGAAATTCTTACAATGGATATTGGAGAGGCGAAGAACTTAGACTGGATTCTGAGTCTTTTAAAGTTGCAGGTATTATTAGAAGTAATCACCTTCAGATGGATAACAGTGTGATTGTTCCGTATGCAGGTATGAATGAAACTGCTAAAGAGAATTTTATAAGCTATCTTGCCAATGATATTTTGTATGAACAATCGTTTTCGGTATTTTTTTCATCAAACACAGATGGTGTAATTGAGGACGATATGAGGATTATGACGGAATACATTGGTAATAAAGGCGTGTTTTCATTTGGAAACGCTAATTCTGATGTAGAGGAAGATATAGAATACGAGAAAGAAGATACAATAGTATTTTATAGAGCGTTAAAAAATATTGTGTGTATTGTATCAGGGGTATTCTGTTTTATCGCTGTTTTTGAAGCGATAAGACTTTTTCTTAATAAGAAAAAGCGCGATATTGCAATAATGTGGTCCTTAGGCTCTAAGAAATCCGAAATATACAAAATGCTAATCAGGGAATTAGGAGTAGCAATACTTATTGGAATAATTATGGCATTTGTATGTGAATGGCTCATATATGTAGTAATTATGGATTGTAAAGTGTATACGGTATTTGCATACGGTACATATGCGTTGCTAATGGTATTGATTGTGTCGTTCATTATGATGACGGGAATTACCAACAAATTATTGCGAAAAGGTATAGTTAATGAAGAAAGGAATCAATAGATGAAAAGAGTTATTAGAACTTTACTTACAGCTGTTTTAATCGTTATTGCCGGAATGTGTTTGATAGGATGTGATAATGAAATAAAGACAAACACTGAGCATAATGATTATCAACATGATAAATCAGTATTACGTCTGGTAGAAGATACATTTAATAATAAATTGAATGACAGCAAATATGAAGAACTGGAGGCTGTCATAACCTATACAGGGCAGCAGGGATTTGTGCTTGATTCTCCTATGCAGATTGAGTCGGAAAATGAAGAACTGGTAAATACTTTGCTTAAAGATGTTACAACTGAAATAAAAAATGATTATCAATTTGAATCCAAACGTTTAAAGGCTAATGATGAATTGGTATTAACAATTAAAGATAAAAAGGTGACCATGCAGTATGATAAAGATAAATAATCTGAAAAAAGATTACAATTCCGAAGGTGTTGTTACCAATGCCTTGAAAAATATTAATCTTGAAATCAAAAAAGGCGAATTTGTTGCAATAATGGGAGCGTCCGGTTCTGGAAAGTCAACACTTTTACATATATTAGGTGGAATGGATAAGGCTACGTCCGGAGAATATTTTTACGGTGATACTGCAGTTCACAGTATGTCTTCCCATGAACTTAATCTTTTTAGAAGGGAATATGTTGATTTTGTATTCCAGAATGCTTCGTTAATGCAATATTATTCTGTTGCAGAGAATATAGAAATGCCATTACTGTCTATGAATATTCCGAAAAAAGAACGGAAGGCTATTGTTCAGGAGAAAATGGAAGCAGTAGGAATTTCAAAGCTTGCAAAAAAACTGCCTACACATTTATCCGGTGGTGAGCAGACCAGAGTAGCAATTGCAAGAGCTTTGGTTGGTGGAAAAGATTTGCTTCTTGCAGATGAACCCACAGGTTCGCTGGACCAGAAGACAGGAACTGAAATAATGAAATTGTTTGAGGAAGTTCATAAAAACGGTAAGACCATTGTACTTATTACCCATGATGTAAATGTGGCCGCATATGCGGAACGTATAATACATATAAGTGATGGGGAAATTGTAAACGTTAAATAAAATAAAATCATTGCTAAAGTACTTGCATCGTGGTAGAATAGAACGGATTGGTGGAATTTTTTATTTCAGAGAGGAATTTACGATATGAGTATTATAGAAAAGCTTTTTGGGACACATAGTGAAAGAGAATTGAAGAGAATTGAACCTATCATTAAGAAGATAGAATCTTTGCGTCCTGAAATGATGGCATTGGCACCGGAAGATGCTGAGTATGAAGTTCAGAAGGCAGCCTTTACTGCTAAGACAATGGAATTTAAGGAGAGACTTTCTAAGGGAGAGACTCTTGATGATATTTTGCCGGAAGCATATGCTCTTGTAAGAGAGGGTGCGAGAAGAATACTGCATACAGAGCATTACAGAGTTCAGCTTATCGGTGGTATCGTTCTCCATCAGGGACGTATCGCAGAGATGAGAACCGGTGAAGGTAAGACACAGACCTGTCTCCTTCCTGCATACCTTAACGCACTTGAAGGCAAGGGTGTTCATATCGTTACTGTTAACGACTATCTTGCAAAGCGAGATGCTGAGTGGATGGGTCAGGTTCATAATTTCTTAGGACTTACCGTTGGTGTGGTTCTTAACGGAATGAACGGTGACGAGAGAAGAGAAGCATACAATTGTGACATTACTTATATAACCAATAACGAGCTTGGATTCGATTACCTTAGAGATAACATGGTAATTTACAAGAACCAGCTTGTACAGAGAGGACTTCATTTTGCCCTTGTGGATGAGGTTGACTCGGTTCTTATTGACGAAGCAAGAACACCACTTATTATTTCAGGTCAGAGTGGTAAGTCTACAAGACTTTATGAGTTATGTGATGTGCTTGCTAAGCAGCTTGAAAGAGGTACTGAGAAAGAACTTACCAAGATGGAACTTCTTATGAAGGAAGAGGCTACCGAGACTGGTGATTTCATAGTTAATGAGAAAGAGAAGACAGTTAACCTTACCGAGAGAGGTGTAGAGAAGGTTGAGAAGTTCTTCCACGTTGATAACCTTGCGGATGCAGAGAACCTTGATATTCAGCATAATATTATACTTGCCCTCCGTGCACATAATCTTATGTTCAGAGACCAGGACTATGTTGTTAAGGATGACGAAGTATTAATCGTAGATGAATTTACAGGACGTATTATGCCGGGAAGACGTTATTCAGACGGTCTTCATCAGGCTATCGAAGCTAAGGAACATGTAAAGGTTAAGAGAGAGACAAGAACTCTTGCTACAATTACATTCCAGAACTTCTTTAATAAATACAGCAAGAAAGCCGGTATGACAGGTACAGCGTTAACAGAAGAGAACGAATTCCGTGAGATATACGGAATGGATGTTATCGAAATTCCTACTAACAGACCGGTAGCACGTATCGATTACAATGATGCGGTATATAAGACAAGAAAAGAAAAGCTCAACGCAGTTGTTAATGAGATTTCAGAGGCTCACCAGAAGGGACAGCCTGTACTTGTTGGTACAATTACAATTGAGCAGTCAGAAGAGGTAAGTAAGCTTCTTACTAAGAGAAATATTCCTCATAAGGTTTTGAATGCCAAGTTCCATGAACTGGAAGCTGAAATCGTTGCACAGGCAGGTATCCATGGTGCAGTAACCATTGCTACCAACATGGCAGGTCGAGGAACAGATATTAAGCTTGATGATGAGGCTAAGGCAGCAGGCGGACTTAAGATTATAGGTACTGAGAGACATGAATCAAGACGTATTGATAATCAGTTAAGAGGACGTTCGGGACGACAGGGAGACCCTGGAGAATCAAGATTCTATATCTCGCTTGAAGATGAGATTATGAGACTTTTTGGTTCAGAGAGAATGATTAATCTTTTTAATGCATTAAGAATTCCTGATGGGGAACAGATTGAACATAAGATGCTTTCTAAGGCGATTGAAGGCGCTCAGAAGAAGATAGAGAACAACAACTTTGGTATTCGTAAGAATCTCCTTGAGTACGATCAGGTTAACAATGATCAGAGAGAGATTATATATGAAGAGAGAAGACGAGTGCTTGATGGAGAAAGCATGCGTGGTGTTGTAATGAAGATGCTCAATGATAAGGTTGAGAGCATTGTTGATAAGTGCATCAGCGACGAGCTTGAACCTGCTGAGTGGAATCTTACAGAACTTAATGAAATGCTTCTTCCTATTGTGCCAATTGAACCTATCACTGATGTAAGTGACATTAAGAAGAAGGATGAGCTTACACATATTATTAAGGAAAAAGCAGTTAAGCTTTATGAAGCTAAGGAAGCTGAATTCCCTTCACAGGAGCAGATGCGTGAAATTGAACGTGTAATTCTTCTTAGAGTTATTGATAAGAAGTGGATGGAACATATTGATGATATGGACCAGTTACGTCAGGGTATCGGACTTCAGTCATATGGTAACCGTAATCCGGTTATTGAGTACAAGATGGCAGGCTTTGATATGTTCGATGAAATGACAGCGGCTATTGAAGAAGATACTGTTAAACTTCTTATGCATGTTCGTATAGAGCAGAAGATTGAAAGAGAAGAAGTTGCGAAAGTAACAGGAACCAATAAGGATGACAGTCTTGCAAAAGCACCTGTCAGAAGAGAGACCAAAAAAATACAGCGTAACGACCCATGTCCATGCGGAAGCGGACAGAAGTATAAGAACTGTTGTGAAAGAAACGCATAAATAACAAAGTACCGCTTTGATTATCAGAGCGGTACTTTTTTGGAAATGACAATGTTACGTTATAGTGTACATCATTTTGTGAATTGAAGTAAAGTATAAAAATTATATTGTCAAATTTCCAAAAATAGAATACAATCTATATAATTATAAACTCTAATCAGAATGGACAGTAATATGGTAGAATTAGATCAGTTTAAATTTGAACTTAATGCCTATGATGAACCTCTTGAAGAATTAAGGGCAGCACTTGACCTTGATAATAAGAGTAAGAAGATAGAAGAACTTGAGATGCATATGGAAGACCAGAACTTCTGGAATGACCCGGAAGAATCTCAGAAGAAGCTTAAGGAACTTAAAGGACTTAAAGACGCATTCGTTAACTACAATGAACTTGAGAAGTTAAGAGATGATGCGAGAACTTTTATAGAAATGGCATATGAAGATAATGATGCAAGCATCATTCCGGATATAGAAGATACTGTTAATCAGTTTAAGGAATTGTTTGATAAGGTAAGAATAGGTACACTTCTAAGTGATGAGTATGATAATGCCAATGCGATTCTTAAGCTTAATGCAGGTGCCGGAGGAACAGAAAGCTGTGACTGGGCATCAATGTTACTTAGAATGTATACCAGATGGGCGGATTCTAAGGGATATTCGGTTGAGACTTTGGATTATCTTGATGGAGATGAAGCAGGTGTTAAGTCTGTTACCATACAGATTAACGGAGAGAATGCATATGGATATCTGAAGGCGGAGCGTGGAGTCCACAGACTTGTGCGAATTTCACCTTTCAATGCCAATGGTAAGAGACAGACTTCTTTTGTATCCTGTGACGTAATGCCGGAGATAGAAGAAGATATTGATATTGAGATTAATGATGATGATTTAAGAATAGATACCTATCGTTCCAGCGGAGCGGGAGGTCAGCATATTAATAAGACATCATCGGCAATAAGAATTACACATCTGCCAACGGGTATTGTTGTTCAGTGTCAGAATGAGAGGTCTCAGCACCAGAACAAGGATAAAGCAATGCAGATGTTGAAAGCCAAGCTCTACCTTCTTAAACAACAGGAGAATGCGGAGAAGGAAGCCGGCATAAGAGGAGAAGTTAAGGAAATAGGATGGGGTAATCAGATACGAAGCTATGTGTTGCAACCATACACTATGGTGAAGGACCACAGAACCAATGCAGAGTCAGGCAATGCACAGTCAGTACTGGATGGTAATATTGATTTATTTTTAGGTGAGTATCTGAAATGGATACACAGAGCACCGGAAGAGGAGTGACATTATGGCATATTTTCAACCTATTATTTTCAAATTGAACGAGGAAATGTATGGGATGAACATTCTCAACGTAAGTGGAATTGAGAATGGACACAAGATTAGCAGAGTCCCTAATTCATCAGGAGATATTAAGGGAATTATCAACCTTAGAGGAGACGTTATTCCAGTAGTTAATCTTAAGGCAAAATTTGGCATGCCTTATGATTCTAATATGGATTCAGAGACTCTTATTATAGCGAAGACTTCTACTAATATTATTGCATTGGAAGTTGATGCTGTTGAGAAAATTTATAATCTCGAAGAGGCGGATGTGGTGAATATGCCGGTTATTGCCAAAGGCAATGGGGTATACTACCTTAATAAAGTAGCTAAGATTAATGATAAGCTCGTTATCATGGTTGACCCGGACAAGCTTCTTTCTGAAGAAGAAAGTGCAGCGGTTCAGGAATTAGCTAACGCATAATAATATATTTTTTATTCAGGAGAGAAAGACAATGATAAACATCGCAGTATTAGGTTATGGCACAGTAGGTTCAGGAGTTGTTGAAGTAATCAGAACCAACCAGGAATTAATTAACAAGAGAGCAGGACAGGATATTAACATTAAGTATGTTCTTGATTTAAGAGATTTTCCAGGAGACCCTGTTGAGTCAATTCTTGTCCATGACTATGACGTAATTTTGAAGGATGAAGACGTTAAGGTTGTTGTAGAGGTTATGGGTGGCGTTAACCCTGCTTATAATTTTGTGAAATCAGCATTACTTGCAGGCAAGAGCGTATGTACATCTAATAAGGAGCTTGTAGCAAAACATGGAGCAGAGCTTCTTGAAATTGCTAAGAACAACAATATTAATTTCTTCTTTGAAGCATCTGTAGGAGGTGGTATTCCTATTATCAGACCACTTATACAGTCTATTACTGCAGATGATATTATGGAAATTTCAGGTATTCTTAACGGAACTACTAACTTTATCCTTACTAAGATGGATAAGGAAGGCTCAGGCTTCAATGATGTTCTTAAGGAAGCTCAGGAATTGGGATACGCTGAGCGTAATCCTGAAGCAGATGTAGAAGGTTTTGATGCATGCAGAAAGATTGCAATTCTTTCATCACTTGCATGTGGTGCACAGGTAGATTTTGAAGATATTTATACAGAAGGAATCACTAAGATTACAGATACAGATTTCAAATATGCCAAGAAGCTTGACGTTTCAATCAAATTAATCGGAAGCAGCAAGAAGATTGGTGATGGATATTGTGCAATGGTAGCACCTAAGATGTTATCTAATGAGCATCCTTTAGCAGGAGTTAATGGCGTTATGAATGCTATTTTTGTTAAGGGAAATGTTCTTGGAGATGTTATGTTCTATGGTGCAGGCGCAGGTAAGCTCCCTACAGCAAGTGCAGTGGTATCTGACGTTGTTGAAGCGGTAAAATATATTGATTCTAATGTAGTAACTATCTGGGATACTAACAAGGCTACACTTGTTAAGGCAGAAGATGTAGCATCAAGATTTTTTGTTCGTATTTCAGGTGATGCATCTGAGAGATTTTCTGAGGTTGCTAAGGCATTTGGCAAGGGTGAGGTTGTAACCGTAGATGGTATAACAGGCGAATTTGCATATGTGACAGAAGCAATCAGTGAAAAAGAATACGCAGCAGCTGCAGCAGAATTAGATGGAATCATTTCTATGATTCGTTATGAGAAATAATCGGAGGCATAAGATGAAGTACGTAATAATACTTGGCGACGGAATGGCCGACGAACCGATTGAGAGCCTTGGAGGCAGAACAATACTTGAAGCTGCGTCAACTCCTAATATGGATGCTCTTGCAGCAAAATCAGAAATAGGAATGGTACATACGGTACCAGAGGGAATGGCACCGGGTAGTGACACTGCCAATCTCTCCGTGCTTGGATATGACCCTAAGATATATTATTCAGGACGCTCACCATTAGAAGCGCTCAGCATTGGTGTGCCAATGAAGGATACTGATATTGCATTGAGATGTAATATTGTAACAGTATCTGAAGAGGACTGCCCATATTCAGAGCAGACTATAATTGACCACAGTTCAAGTGAGATATCAACAGAAGATTGCGCAGTGCTTTTGGAAGCCGTTCGAAAAGAACTTGAGAATGATATTTTTAAATTCTATCTTGGAACAAGCTACAGACATTGTACGATATGGGATGGAGGAAGTGTAGTGCCTCTTACACCGCCTCATGATGTTCTGGGACAGAAGGTAGGAGATAATCTTCCTACAACACCTGAACTTAAGGAGATGATGGAGAAGAGCTATGAGATTCTTAAGAATCATCCACTTAATATAGAAAGAAAAGCAAAAGGACTTAATCCTGCCAATTCATGTTGGTTCTGGGGTGCAGGAACCAAGCCTGCCTTGTCATCTTTTGAGGAAAAGACCGGTAAGAAGGGTGTTATGATTTCAGCAGTAGATCTTTTAAAGGGTATTGCTGTAGGCGCCGGCATGACCAATATAGTAGTGCCGGGAGCAGACGGTACACTTCATACCAATTATGTTGGTAAGGCCGAGGCTGCAGTTAATGCATTATGTAAGGATGGCTATGATTTTGCGTACATTCATGTTGAAGCACCGGATGAAATGGGACACCAGGGAAGTGTGGAACGCAAGATTAAAGCGGTAGAGAACCTTGATGAAAAGGTTATTAAGACTGTAATAGAAGGTCTTAAGAAGAATGGAGAGGATTTCAGGCTAATAATTACACCTGACCATCCAACACCTATTAGAGTAAGAACCCATGTGTCAACACCTGTTCCATATCTGCTTTATGACAGTACGGAAGAACTTGACAGAACATGGAAATACAATGAGACAGATGCGAACAATTCTAAAATTTATGTTGCAAATGGATATAAATTAATTGACAAATTGTTTGAAAAGTAATATAAATCTCATTAAGACTTTTAATAGATGGATTTCAAAGGAGAATAGGACATGATTAAAGTAACTAAATTTGGCGGCAGCTCACTCGCCAGTGCATCCCAGTTTAAAAAGGTAGCAGATATTATTCTTGCAGATGAGACAAGAAGATATGTTGTACCATCAGCACCGGGAAAGAGATTTCCGGAAGATGTGAAAGTTACTGATATGCTTTATGCATGTTATAAGGCAGCTGTCAAGGGACAGGATTTTGAAAAGAAATTTGATGAAATTAAAGAGAGATACAACGGAATTATTGCTGAATTAGGTATCGAGCTTTCATTAGATGAACAGTATGAGAATATCAAGGCAGGCTTTAAGGGTCGTGCCGGTAGAGATTATGCAGCATCAAGAGGAGAATACCTTAACGGAATTATCCTTGCAAAATATATCGGATATGAGTTTATTGATGCGGCTGATCTGGTATTTTTCAATGAAGATGGAACCTTTAATGCAGATATGACCAACCAGACTGTAAGAGACAGACTTGTTGACGTTGAAAGAGCAGTTATTCCGGGCTTCTATGGATCAACACCTAACGATACGATTAAGACATTTTCACGTGGCGGATCGGATATAACAGGATCAATTGTTGCAGCAGCGGTTAAAGCTGATTTATATGAGAACTGGACAGATGTGTCAGGTTTCCTTGTAGCAGATCCAAGAATCGTTGAAGATCCTGCAGTAATTAATACAATTACTTATAAGGAACTTAGAGAGTTATCTTACATGGGAGCAACAGTTCTTCATGAAGATGCTATTTTCCCTGTTCGCAAGGAAGGAATTCCAATCAATATTAAGAATACCAATGCACCTGAAGATCCGGGAACAATGATTGTTGAAAGCACATCTAAGAAGCCTGAGCATATCATTACAGGTATCGCAGGTAAGAAGGGCTTCTCAGCAATAAGAATTGAGAAGGATATGATGAACTCAGAAGTTGGTTTTGGACGTAAGGTTCTTGAGCAGTTCGAGAAGAACGGACTTTCATTTGAACATATGCCATCAGGAATTGATACAATGACAGTTATCGTTCATCAGTCAGAGTTTGAACCTAAGGAGCAGGAAGTACTTGCAGGAATTCATAGAAATACTACACCGGATTCTATTGAAATCGAACCGGGACTTGCACTTATTGCTGTAGTTGGTAGAGCAATGAAGTCCGCAAAGGGAACAGCTTTTAGAATTTTTGAAGCTCTTGCTAAGTCAGAGGTTAATGTTAAGATGATTGACCAGGGTTCAAGCGAGCTTAACATTATCATCGGTGTTCTTGAAGATGAATTAGAGAGAGCCATGAGAGCAATTTACAGCGCATTTGTAAAATAATATAATTAAGAGAAAGGCAAATCATTGTGGTTTGCCTTTTTTATTGTTTTGGATTATAATATAGAAAGGTATGCCAAGGAGGTTTTACAATGACAATTACATTTGATGTTAATATGAATGCTAAAGAATTATTCAAATTTTCCATGAATAACACATATAGAAAGGTAACGGGAATACTTTGGATTCTGTTCAGTATAGGAGCGGCATTTGTTACGGTATATACATGGGGTGATGTGGATATATCGCGTTCAATTCTTATGATTGTACTTGCTTCTCTTTTTACGGTGGTTAATCCTATATTAACCTGGATGAGGGTAAAACTTCAGGCAAAGACGAATAAATCTTTTGCCAAGCCACTTACCTATACAATTGATGAACAGGGTATAACAGTTTCACAGGATGAGCTTTCTGACTCGGTTAAATGGAATGAAATCTGGAAAGCAGTAAAATATGGCAGACAGGTAGTTGTATACATTACCAATGTAAGGGCGTTTGTATTTCCTGTTGATTGCATAGGAGATAAGTACGACGATTTGGTTACCCTTTTGGAAAAAGGTTTGGCTAACAGAAATCATGTAAAAGGAAAGAAATAATGATATACGAATCAACATCAGCAGAAATGACCGCTGAATTAGGTCGCAGGATAGGCAGAGCCCTTAATCCCGGAGATATAATATGTATAGATGGTAATCTTGGAGTAGGAAAGACTGTTTTTACCCAAGGAGTGGCTGAAGGACTTGGAATAACAGAATCGGTATGCAGCCCTACTTTTACCCTTGTTCAGGAATATTACGAAGGAAGAATCCCACTGTATCATTTTGATGTATACAGAATAAGTGGTCCTTGGGATATGGACGATTTGGGGTACGAGGATTATTTTTACGGGGATGGAGTGTGTATGATTGAGTGGGGAAGCATGATTGAAGAGCTTCTTCCACCGGAGACAATATATATTAAGATTGAAAAGGACCTTGAAAAAGGCTTTGATTATAGAAAAATAACCATTTCTAAAGATTTTTAGACAGGAGAATCAGATGAAGATATTGGCGATAGAGGCATCATCCCTTGTGGCATCAGTTGCAATTATCAATGATGATGTTATTACAGCAGAATATACCATTAATAACAAAATAACTCATTCGGAAACTTTACTTCCCATGATAGACGAGATATGTCGTATGACGGATACGGATGTGCGTACGTTCGATGCGATTGCCATATCGGGAGGTCCGGGTTCTTTTACCGGATTAAGAATTGGTTCGGCAACTGCCAAGGGTCTTGCGCTTGCACTTGATATTCCAATAGTTCATGTGCCTACTCTTAATGCAATGGCATATAATGTGTATGGAACGGATATGGTAATATGTCCGATAATGGATGCAAGAAGAGGACAGGTGTATACGGGTATATATTCTTTTGAAGGTGACGAACTCAAGGTATATCTTGAAAACAGTGCACTTCCTATTGAAGAATTAATAGATAAACTTAAGTCTATTGGACGAAAAACTATATTTTTAGGTGACGGAGTACCTGTTTTTAAAGCACAGATTGACGATATATATAGTGTAGAGCATTGCTACGCACCGGCAGGAATGAACAGACAGCGTGCATCAAGTGTGGCAGTACTTGGTTCAGTGCTTTTTGAACAGGGAGTTACAATTAATTCAGATGAACATGTACCTGAATACCTTAGAGTGTCTCAGGCAGAACGTGAAAGAGCAGAGAAGATGGGGCAATAGATGGATAAGACGATTATTACAATCAGAGAAATGAATGCTTCCGATGCGTGGCAGGTTGCAGAAATTGAACAGTCGGTTTTTTCTGAACCATGGAAGGAACAAGATTTTATAAAAGCAACAGAGAATGGCAACTATATATATCTTGTTGCCTGCAATGGAGAAGCTGTTGTGGGATATGCAGGATGTGTTATCGCCTGTGATGATGCCGATATAACCAATATTGCTGTACAGGGCCGATTCAGACGAATGGGCATCGCTGACAAATTATTAGAAGTGTTAGAGAGAGTTGCAGGGGAGAGAGCCGTTAAGAATGTATTTCTCGAAGTGAGAGAAAGTAATGACGGTGCCAGAAACCTGTACACCTCAAGGGGATATGTGGATATTGGTATGAGAAAGAATTTTTATAGGGAACCTGATGAAGATGCAGTTCTCATGCAGAAAGTAATTAAGAAAGAGGATGAATAATGTTAGATTTGTGTTTGCTTGGGACAGGAGGAATGCTTCCTCTTCCAAAAAGGTATATAACTTCTTTGCTTGCCAGATACAATGGAAGCTCTTTGCTAATTGATTGTGGAGAGGGTACTCAGATGGCAATGAAAGAATATGGTTTCAGCTTTAATCCGGTAGATGTTATCTGTATAACACATTTTCACGCAGACCATGTTTCGGGACTTCCGGGATTTCTGCTGACGATGGGTAACGCAGACCGCAAAGAGGATTTGCTTATCATCGGACCGAAGGGAATTGAAAGAGTGGTTAACTCTCTGAGAGTCATTGCACCGGACATTCCTTTTAAAATAGTATTTCATGAACTGGAGAAAGAACAGGAGACCATTGAATACAAAGGATATCATATAGATGCTTTTATGGTAAAACATAAAGTAACCTGCTACGGCTACAGCATAAGAATTGAACGTCAGGGCAAATTTGACCCTGAAGCAGCCAGAGCCAAGGAAATACCACTTCAGTATTGGAAGCTTCTTCAGCGAGGTGAAGAAGTGGAATCGGAAGGAAAGCTGTATACCCCTGATATGGTAATGGGACCTGCCAGAAAAGGCATTAAAGTCACATATTGTACAGATTCAAGACCTGTACCTGCAATATCCGAGGCAGCAAGGGGTTCAGACCTGTTTATCTGAAGGTATGTATGGAGAGGACGGCAAAGAAGCCAAAGCCAGAGAATACCGTCATATGACTATATATGAAGCGGCTGAGCTTGCTAAAGTGGCAGAGGTACCGGAGATGTGGCTCACGCATTACAGTCCGTCCATGGTCAGACCGGATGAGTATCTGGAAAAGGTAAGGGCGATATTCCCTAATGCCAAGACCCCACGTGACGGGTGGACAAGAACTATTAAATTCGAAGATTAAGAAGGAAAGAGGTGCTGTCATGAAGAATTTTTTTAGCAAAATCAAGAAACCATTAATAATTGTAATACTTGGCGGACTTATAGTAGGTTATTTTTTCTATCTTACCAACCGCAAGACTGACAATAATGATAAGATGGCAGATAATTCACCGTTATCACAGGTGCTTGACAAGGACCTCACATTGAATTACCCGGGAACTCCAAGAGGTGTTCTTATATATTACAGTGATATACTCAAAGTGCTGTATACTCTTGACGGCAAGAAGGATGAGGCAGATGTACGTCGTCTTGGCGACAAGCTTCTTGGCATATTTGATGAGGAGCTTATATCATACAATCCGCCTGAAATATACAAAGCAAGCCTGGTGGAAGAGGTTAAAGTATATAATTCTGCCAAGAAAAAAGTTGCCGATTATGTAATAGAAGGTAATTCCAATATTGAATTTTTAAAGGATAAAGGAAAAGAATATGCAATAATTGATGTTGCGTATTTTGTTCATGAAGATAAGAAAGTAATCAAGACAATGGAAAAATTCACGCTCAGAAAAGATTCTGAGGGAAAATGGAAGATTCTTTTCTGGGAAATTGGAAAAGTATCTGATATGGAAGGATAGAGCATGGAAGACGTAATAATACTTGCAATAGAAAGTTCGTGTGATGAAACCGCCGCTGCAGTTGTTAAGAATGGCAGGACGGTTTTGTCCAATGTAATATCATCACAGATTGATTTGCATACATTATATGGAGGCGTTGTACCTGAAATAGCATCAAGGAAGCATATGGAGCAGATTAATCAGGTAATAAGACAGGCACTGTCGGAGGCAGGGCTTACTCTTGATGACATTACGGCAATAGCAGTAACCTATGGACCTGGGCTTGTGGGTGCACTTCTTGTGGGAGTGGCAGAAGCCAAGGCTTTGGCATTCGCAACCAACAAACCATTAATAGGCGTACACCACATAGAAGGACATATTTCTGCTAACTACATTGAACATGTAGAACTTGAACCCCCTTTTGGGTGCCTTGTTGTATCCGGAGGACATACGCATCTTGTAAATGTTAAGGATTATGGCGAATATGAAATTCTTGGCAAGACAAGAGATGACGCAGCCGGAGAAGCTTTTGATAAAGTAGCAAGAGCGGTAGGACTTGGATATCCGGGTGGACCAAAGATTGACCGTCTTGCAAAAGAAGGTAATCCTAATGCCATAGAATTTCCACGAGCTAAGATAACAGGCTCAGAATATGACTTCAGCTTTAGCGGAATTAAATCTTCTGTTCTTAACTACATCAATCAGTGTGAGATGAAAAAAGAAGAGATTAATAAAGCAGACCTTGTGGCATCCTTTCAGAATGCGGTTGTGGATGTACTTGTATCTCACGCAATTCATGCGGCAAAAGAGTACGGGTTTAAGAAGCTTGCCATTGCAGGTGGTGTAGCATCTAACTCGGCACTCAGAGCAGGGATGAAATCAGCCTGTGAGGAGCAGGGAATAGAATTTTATTACCCATCACCAATCCTTTGTACGGACAATGCTGCAATGATTGGTGCCGCTGCATATTATGAATATATAAAAGGTCACAGGGCATCATGGAACCTCAATGCCGTACCTAATTTAAAACTTGGAGAGAGATAATGAAAAATACCGCCATAGTACTTGCCGGAGGCAGGGGCAGCAGAATGCAAAGTGATATTCCAAAACAATATATGGATATAGAAGGCAGGACTGTTCTGTTTTATTCCTTAAAACAGTTTCAGGACTGTTCTTTAATTGATGACATCATCCTGGTTGCAGGAGTCTGCGATATTGAATTCTGCCGTAAGACTTATATAGAAGAACATAATCTGACCAAAATAAAGCACATAGTTTGCGGTGGCAGGGAACGATATGAATCAGTAATGAACGGACTGACGGTGGTAGACGAAGGGTATGTATTCATACATGACGGAGCCAGACCATGTATTACGCAAAGTCTTATCACATCATTATATGAAGATGTGAAAAAATACAGAGCTACCGTTGCTGCAGTACCGGTGAAAGATACTGTAAGGATTTCTGATGATAACGGTAATGCCATATCCACACCTAAGCGTTCCAATGTATGGCTCATCCAGACCCCACAGGTATTTGAAACAGACCTGATTAAATCAGCATATGCGAATATGCAGCATAGCAACTCTGAAGTTGCAATTACTGATGACGCTATGATGATAGAACAATTTACTGATGAAAAAGTTCATTTAACACAGGGGGATTATCTTAATATAAAGATAACAACACCTGAGGATATTGAGGTTGTAAAAGGCTTTTTAAAAAAGTTAAAAAATTTATAAATTTAGTGTTGACATATAAAAATCTTTATGTTAGTATAACACTTGTCGCTGATGTGCGATATATATGGAGAGGTACCGAAGTGGTCATAACGGGGCGGTCTTGAAAACCGTTTGTCTTCACGGGCGCATGGGTTCGAATCCCATCCTCTCCGCTTATTAAAACCACTTTAACGAGTGGTTTTAATATTCCAAATCGATAAAACTTTTTTAAAAAACTTTTAAAAAAGTTGTTGACAAGCGATTTTGGATGTGATATATTTAACAAGCTGTCGCGTGAGACAAGAGCTTACAGACAGACAAGTAACTTGATAACTGAACAGTGAAACAACCCTGAAAATTTCAAAATTTTCAATTTAAACATTCAGTACATTCGAAAGATTGTACACAACGTAGACGGATGAACTTAGTAATAAGCTAGCTCATCTG
>JAZQKW010000197.1:0-2665 GCA_045542375.1 Butyrivibrio sp. | reverse complement strand
GGTTGTGTTACTGTAAGAGACAGAGACTCAATGGCTCAGGAAAGAATCAAGATTGAAGATTTAGGAAAATATTTCGAGGATAAATTTACATTCTAATGATATGTGACAAATGTGGATGCGAACATAACAGCAGGTCTGTGTGCCCGAAATGTGGCGAAAGAGTAATCTTCGTTAACTCTGACTACGAGCGCAGGAAGCGTGAGTGGGAAGAAGCACAGAAGAAGGGCAGTACACCGCCTGCAGAGCCTAAGAAGGCTCCTACAGAAAAGAAGAACAATAAGAAGAAAGGCTTTTCAGAAATGTTAAGCCTTTCTTTTGCTGCGTTTAAGGGCTGGCTTATAAAAATACTGGCAAGAATTATAGTTAAATGGGAACAGCTTAAGAAAAGAGGACTCCATAAACGCATAATCGGAATTACTGTGGGAATTATTGTGCTTGCAATAGCCATTCCTGTGCTTATACATAACCTTAGGAGAGTGGACCGGTCAAGAGTGTTCTGCTATGACGGACAATACGGATATTACATAGGCTCGGAGGATGAGCCTGTAACAGGTAATCATGGAACCTCATATGTTGCATATTCGGGAGATAATGGGGTAATAATCGTTGATAATGAAGGCTTTGACATATGGGTCAATGGTGATATTACAAGAGTTGAGGCTGTGAAGCCCCAGATAATAGGATGGAATGACAGCCTGAGCGCAGTGTTATACCTGACGGATGAGGGATATGTATTGTATAACGGCGACTCACATCCTATAAAGTACAGCCACAAGGCAGAGAACATCAGGGATTGCAGGATAAGCGATAACGGTCAGTATTTTGCCCTTGTAGCCGTAAGTGAGGATGCAGAGGACTATACCTGTTATTTTGACTATGGCACACCTGAAGGTGTTAGGGAAGCTGACAGGGATTCAGAACAAAAGGCAATCCTTGAGATAACTGATGAAGGAAGTGTGCTCTATGTGGAAATGAGCACTGCGGAATACGGCATTGTCAACGAGAGAAAGGCATGCCTGTATGACGGCAATTCCATCAGGACCTTAGCGGATATCAAGGACTACAGATATGTTGAAGACAGCTTATACTACATTGACGAAGCCGACGATATGTATCGTTATGACCTGGAGAATGTAGAGAATCTGGATGAAGAGGTGGTGGGATTCTATGATAACGCCTCAGGAACTTCACATGTATTCTATACAAAGGATGATGGTTATTACCTTGCAGGAGGTTCGAAAGACAGTACCTTGCCTATGTTTTCAGCGGATATGTCGGGTATGACTATTTATTACAGAAATAATTATCTCTATATTACGGATAATACTTCCCTGTATGTGGTGAGGGATTTTTATGATGGCAGTGAGCCTGAAAAAATCTGTGATTTGAAGACTGACGCCGGACTTATGTGGCACCAGAATGAGAAATGCTTCTTTACGGTATCAGCAGAAGGTGAATTGTTAAAATTAACATCAACTGTCACATCGGTTATGTCTGATGTGGAATCTGTTATGCTTGTGGAGAATTATGAAGGCTATTCCTATGTGTCGGGTGGCTTAAGATATTTTGTCCATGAGACAGGAAAGAAAGCGAGAGTTGCTGACTCTACGGAGATGCCTGCAACAGGACAGAAATTAATATATTCAAAAAAATATTTTTATTACCATGATATCTATAACAATTTATGGAAAATTGATAAAAAGTGCAATAAAATTCAGCGAATAGGCAATGTAGAATTGTGTATTTTTGTAGAGTGAAAAAATCTTGAAATTTTTTACAGTTATGCTATACTGTTATAGGTTAGACAATTTTTTTTAAAATTAGTAATTAAATTTTTTAGGAGGATTTACAAAATGGCAAACAAATGGGTTTATTTGTTTACTGAAGGTGACGCTAGCATGCGTAATCTTCTCGGTGGTAAGGGTGCTAACCTTGCTGAAATGACTAACATTGGACTTCCTGTACCACAGGGCTTCACAATCACAACAGAAGCTTGTACACAGTACTATGAGGATGGTCGTAAGATTAACGACGAAATCCAGGGTCAGATTAATGAGTACATCGTAAAGATGGAAGAGATTACAGGTAAGAAGTTCGGCGATAAGGAGAATCCACTCCTCGTTTCTGTTCGTTCAGGTGCTAGAGCATCAATGCCTGGTATGATGGATACAATCCTTAACCTTGGTCTTAACGAAACAGTTGTTAACACAATCGCTGAAAAGTCAGGAAATGCTCGTTGGGCATGGGACTGCTATAGAAGATTCATCCAGATGTATTCTGACGTAGTTATGGAAGTTGGTAAGAAGTACTTTGAAGAGCTTATCGACAAGATGAAAGAAGAGAAGGGTGTTAAGCAGGACGTTGAACTTACAGCAGATGACCTTAAGGAATTAGCTGGTCAGTTCAAGGCTGAATACAAGGCAAAAATCGGTAAAGACTTCCCAGATGATCCAAAGGAACAGTTAATGGGAGCTGTTATGGCTGTATTCCGTTCATGGGACAACCCACGTGCTAACGTATATCGTCGTGATAATGATATCCCTTACTCATGGGGAACAGCTGTTAACGTTCAGTCAATGGCTTTCGGTAACATGGGTGATGACTGTGGTACAGGTGTTGCGTTTACTCGTGACCCAGCTACAGGTGAGAAGAAGCTTATGGGTGA
>JAZQKW010000196.1:0-5281 GCA_045542375.1 Butyrivibrio sp. | reverse complement strand
GCGGAAGATTATTATGAGCGATATCCTAACTTAGTGACAAGTAAGGAATTCGGCGGGATTTACGCTACTTTTGAAATTTGTGGAATGATGGAGCGTACAGCAACAGGTATAGTAAAAATAGGGTACGACAATATTTCTTATAATGATAATTTTAATCATGAGAAAAACTGGAGTATTATGCTGGATGAGAGCACATGGGAGCTGTTGAATGAGTGGTTGAAAGAAAGCAAGGAACATATGAAAGAATTGTATGAGATTGATACGTGGAAGGCTGTTTTCGATAAAATTGGCGGAAGCTATGAAAGAATCATGCCAGATGAGGAGTAGATACAGTAAACATTATCAGTGGTTAATATTTAAACACAAATCTCCGATAAATATATTATCAATGTATTTATCGGGGATTTTACTTATGAGTATGATTATTCAGGCAAATATGCCGTTTATCAATGCACAAAATAAATATAAAGTCAGTACAGAAAAACGTGCCAAGTCAGCAGAAAAGCTTGCCAGCGGTTATCGCATTAACAGGGCAGCAGATGATGCGGCAGGTTTAAGTATTTCTGAGAAATTACGCAGCCAGATCAGAGGGCTCGACAGAGGTGCCAATAATGGTCAGGACGGTATTTCATGGGTTCAGACAGGGGATGGAGCACTTAATGAGGTGCACGATATTCTGCACAGAATGAGGGAATTAACAGTACAGGCGTTAAATGATACTAACAGCGAAGAGGATAGAGCTGCATTGCAGGCAGAAGTGGATTCGCTTCAGTCAGAGATTGACAGAATAACCGATACAACACAATTTAACGAGAAAAATATTTTTGCAGAGCATGAGCCTGTGTATTATCAGTACGAGGGCAATGTAAAGTGGAATCAGAGCCAGATACATGTGATTAATGCAGGGGCTAATTCCATGACAATTAAATACGCTAAGGATGGTTCTACAACAGAAGAACTTACAATTGAAGTACCTGTAGGGGAATATACCACACAGGAGCTTACAGACGAAATAGATAATGTTTTAAATGATATGGGAGTGGAAGGGATTAATGTTGAGTATACGGACCAGGGGACCTTTAACATTAACCTTGAAGATGGTGAGAAGATAGAAGAAGTAACAGGAGCACTTGCTAAGCTTTTGTACGATTCATACGAAGGCGGAAGTGCAGGCGCACTCATCGGTACAACCTCATTCCCAAATGATACAATTAAGATGACGATTTCAGGAGAGAATAATAATCTGTCATTTGATGTGGAATATTTTGACGGAAGAACGGACAATATCAATATAACTCTGGCTACGGGAAAGTACTCAAGACCAGAGGTAATAGATGCACTTAACGCAAGACTTGCGGGAACGGGAATAAGTGCACAGGCATATGGCACAGGAATTAAACTGGGAAGTAACGACGCCATAATCACAGGATTTAAAGGAAATATGTTCAAGATAGACGGTGGTGTTAACCCATACACCTCTGTTTTTTATGATAATGTAAAATACGGAAATATATCTACAACTTCTGGTAAGTTTATAGGAGGAACGGTTATACCGGATAATGCCAAGGACGCAGAACATCATAAATTCACCATTGGTGCAGATAACAATGAGCTTACTTTTACAGCCAATGGAAGTGCTACCCCTGTAACAATCACAATACCGGAGGGAGAATACACCATATACGAGATGAGGGACAAGCTCAATGAGCTGTTTACTGACAGTAATCTTGAGCTTAATGCCATAGTCAATGATAGTGGAAGCTATAATGGAATAACAATAAATTCAACTGTAAAAGGTGTAATAAGTGAGGTTGGACTGTCATCCTCAAGCAGCGCCTATGATACGCTTTTTGTAAAAAGAGTATATAACTCATATTCTAATAATGCAGTGTTTACCAATGAAGGTACGGCTAACAGACAGGCATATTTTACCGGAAGCAAGGCTTTTACTGGAACTAATCCTCTGACGGTAACAGAGGATAATAATGAGTTTGTTATTAAGCTTGATAATGCAGAATATAACATTAAGATTGCTAACGGAACCTATAATACGGCAGAGGAGCTTAGGGCGGAGATAGATTCTAAGCTTAACGGAGCCCAGGCACTTTCAGGATATAAGGATTTAATAAATGTAAGTGTGGATAATAACCATATTAAATTAACTACTACGGCAGATAGTGGTGTGGTTAATTTTGAAGCCAAGGCAGCAGGCGGGGATATGGGATACGACAATATTTTTGTGGGCAAAAAACAGGTAGTAACCCAGACAACAGTTAGTGCGTCAAGGAATCCTAATGGAAAGCCTGAAATTACATTAAATACCCCAATAAGCAATCCTTCTACGATAACGGAAGCGGATAAGAATCTTACCGTCAATGTGAATGGGACTAACAAAACAGTTACTCTGCCTACAGGTAACGTAACTCATGCAGATATTATTGATGCCATTAATGACCAGCTTAAGAGAAAGGAAACTGTATCAGTTAATCAATTTAGCACTGTAAATGTAAAGGGTACTACAGCTTCCAATCATTTTACACCAAGGAGTGAATATGGAACAACATCTGTTAAATCTCATTCCTATGGACAGAAGGGTACATCCACACCATTGGAAGGGTCTATTGGGTTTAAAGAAAATATACCTGCCAGCGAAACAGTAGTAATGGCTTTGCCGGCAAGTATGACCATAGATGACAGCAATAACGCTCTCCAGTTGAATATTAATGGAGAGACCAAATCAATTACACTTACTAAGAAGACTTACACAAGGTCTGCGCTTGTATCGGAATTACAGAGTCAGATTGATAAAGCCTTTGGAAAAGGTGAAGGCGGAGCGATTGTATCCCTGACCAGTGATAATAAGCTTAAATTTACTGCAAGAATGGAAGAAAATACAGATGGTGATAATACATATATCGGATTTTCCATTGCATCAAGCAGCTTTATTAAGGATTTACATACTGTAGAAACTGCAGGATATACAACAACTAAAGATATTTTAAGCTCTATTACTATTACAGATGATTCAAGAGAATTTAATTTTAACTATATGGAAGATGGAGTTGCCAAAACAGCCAATATTGTCCTTGATAAAGGAACATATTCAAGAAGTTCTTTTGTAAATATGCTTAATCAGCGTATGAATGCACAGGGAGTTAACGTTACTGCAACCCCTCAGGGGAACGGAATCAGATTGTCTACCAATACGGTGGGTAATGATGGTAATACTGTAATATTTAGCACAACATCAATGGGGAATTCAGTTGAAGCGATATTTGGACCAATGACTACCAAAACAACAGCGAATGCAACAGTAGGTAGAGATATTCAGCAGAGTATAACTATTAATGTAACCTCTGATACATTTAATATTAAAATAAATGGAACTGATTACAATTTGCAGCTGGATCAGGGAAGCTATAACAGAAGTTCTTTTGTCCAGATGCTTAATAGTAAAATGTCAGGGACCGGTGCCAAGGTAACACTTGATGGTAACAGATTAAAATTTGAGACGGAGGAAGCAGGAAGCGATAAGTCTATATATTTTAACTATGCTACAGCGGGAAGTTCAATGCTTCCGATTTTTGGACAGACGACAACTGTTACGCCGGGGGTAACGGCTTCTTTTAACGGAGATAATAAATTAGTCCTTACCGGCACTGATAACAATATGTCACTTTCGGTAAATTCTAATACAGGTTCAGCCTTTCAGGAACCACAGATAAGCAGTACGGATGTGGCAGTAAGTAAGCAGTCAGGATATTACTCTTCTGTATATGCTAAAGCAGACGGTGTTAATATAACAGAGCCTCTTAAGATTGATGAGTGGAATGATGAATTGAATTTTATATATAAGGAGAATGGAAATTCACATTCGGTAGCCATTGATTTGGATGAAAAAGACTATACTTTTGACGAGCTTAAGCAGACCTTACAGGAAAAAATAGATGCTCAGGTTGGAGCCGGTGAGCTGACGGTTGATGTAACAGGCTCAGGTGTTGTAATTAAGGCTAATAATCCTGGTAGCAAATATTCACTTGACAGGAATGATTTTAGTGGTGATTTTTTCTATAAGGTTATGAATACAGCCACAGAGGTTACTGCCAATCAGAGACCGACGATTAGTAATGGTACAGCGCCAAAGGATACAGCCTATACTGTTGGCAGAAAGGATGTACGTAATAAAGTGACAGAAATAAAATCGGGTATTAACGACACTCTTTCTCTTGACTTTACATACGGAAATACCACTACAACCTTTACGGTTAAGCTTGATGCAGGCAATTATAATGGAACAGAGCTTAAAGAAATGCTTCAGAAAAAGCTTAACGAAGAGGTGGTTAAGGCTGGCTTATCTGAGAATATTATTGAGGTTGGAATAGGTGGAATAAGTACAGGTGTTGTAGGTGCCAACGACAATAATGCCCTTAATTTTCAGCTGTCCAAGTCTGTCAGACTTCCGGCAGACGGAACTTATGTAATTGACGGTGTTAAAGGAAATGCTGCGTTCAGTATTTTTTACCAGACAGATGGAGAACTTACTCCTGCTTATGTAAAAGGTGCGAAAGACCTTACAGATGGAGTTACCATTGAGAGCGGCAAGCAGGATTTTTCAATGGATATTGAAGGAACCAACTATTCTATATCCCTTGAGGCAAAAGAGTATACAGCGGAAGAGATACTTACTGAGATTAATGATAAGCTTAGGGCTGCAGGGGCACCTGTGACTGCTGAACTTGATGAGGGAATATTAAAATTCAGTCATAACAAGCTTGGCGAGAGAAAGATTGAAAATGTGACAGGAGGAGCTAAACAGGCTTTGTTCTTCAATGAGAATGGGGAAAAGGGCGAAAAGGAAGAGATAAGAATCCAGATGAGCAGCAGAGCCGGAGACTACATAACCATAGACCGACCAATCCTTAATACAGTTAAGTTGGGTGTTAACTCTATTGCCATAACAGCTCCGAAATATGCCAATAAGGCACTTGTGAGAATTGATGAGGCAATTAACCATGTGTCTCAGGTAAGAAGTGATTTTGGGGCAAAACAGAATCGACTCGAATTTGCAGTAAACAGCAACAAGAACACCTCTGAAAACACACAGGCAGCAGAGTCCCTGCTTAGGGACGCTGACATGGCAGAAGAAATGATGACATTTTCCAAGGAAAGTATTATCATTCAGGCAGGTGAAGCCATGATGGCACAGGCTAACTCATTAAAAGAGGGAGTGTTAAGGCTTTTGAATTTTTAAAATAAAGGCTGTAACAAGTCGGATCGTAGC
>JAZQKW010000195.1:0-6399 GCA_045542375.1 Butyrivibrio sp. | reverse complement strand
ATTATGGTTTAACAAGTTTACCCTGTTTTAATAAATTTAACAGCTGTGTATTCTGAGCTACCGTTCCAGTAAAATTAGTAACTCCATTAGCTGCTGCTATCTTCTTCTGCAATTCCCAATTACATGTAACACCTACTGAAGCAAGTGCAGGGTACAATGATGTATATGAACTTCCACATTTTGGATAGTAATATACTGTAGGAACAACTGTTGATGAATCCGGAATAATTAATTTGCCCTGTTTCAACAGATTAAGCAACTCTGTATTCTGAGCTACTGTTCCAACAAAATATTCAACTCCGTTAGCTGCCGCAATCTTCTTCTGTAATTCCCAATCACATGTAACACCTACTGATGCAAGTGCAGGGTATAATGACGTATGTGAATTAGCACATGCCGGATAGTACTTAGTAACCGGTACCGGAGATACTACTGTTCCCTCAGGCATAATAAGCTTACCCTGCTTCAAAAGATTGAGTAACTGTGTATTCTGGGCTACTGTTCCCGTAAATCCCTCAATGCCATTTAATGCTGCTATTTTCTTATGAAGTTCCCAATCACAATTCACACCGATTGACTCAAGTGCAGGATACAATGATGTAAAAGAACTTCCACATTTTGGAAAATAATTAACAACCGGTGCCGGCTTTGTCTCTGGTTCCGGTGTTGGTGTTGGTGTCGGTGTAGAAACTGTAGTTCCAACAGGTTTAATAAGCTTGCCTTTTTTAAGAAGGTTAAGTAATTCTGTATTCTGAGCTACCGTTCCTGTAAAATCATATATTCCGTTAGCGACTGCTATTTTCTTATGAAGATCCCAGTCACATTTTACGCCTATTGATTCAAGTGCAGGATATAATGATGTATGCGAGTCTTCACATTCAGCAAAATATTCCACCTTAGGTATCACTGTTGATGATGTAGGTTTCTTAAGCTTGCCCTGTTTCAAAAGATCAAGCAAATATGTATTCTCTTCAACCGTTCCGGTAAATCCATATAATCCATTCTCTGCTGCAATCTTCTCATGTAATTCCCATGAACAGTTAATTCCTATTGAAGAAAGTGCAGGATATAATGATGTATATGATGATGAGCATGCATTATAACAGCCCGGCTGTGCTGCTGGTAACTGCTCCGGTGTAGCGGTACTGCTTCCTGATGCAGAATATCCGTTAAATCCGTACTTCTTAACAATTGACGGATAGTCCTTATAGCATACATTCGCATCAAGTGGTCCTACGCCATTTACGTATTTAGTAGAGGTGTACTGCCACATTCCTGCTCTTGATGCAAAAAGCTGGTCTCTTGTCGAATGAATTCCATCATAAAAATAGGATGCTACCCAGAATTCATATTTGGCACATATCTGTGACATTGGTAAAGTAGTAGACTTATACTGTCCCGTATACATTCCTGCAAGATATCCCTTAGCAGCAATCATATCAAGGAAAGTAAGGTTAATATTAAGGGCTGTTGTCTGACTGAGATAATCCTGTGAAGGATCTTCATAGTCAAAATACACCGGATACTCAAATTTTTTACCGCTAATCCAATTCAGGCAATTATTAGCGTCCTGAATAGCACCACCAACAGTAGTTGCGTAAGAATAGTAATAAACTCCTACATCAAGACCTGCTGCTTTAGCCTTCTGATAATTAGTTTCAAAACAGGTATCCTTACCATAAGTAGTTCCGCACCTTAAAATAACATAATCGTAACCCGCATTCTTTATGTTATTAAAGTTAAAATATGCCCCCTGCCATGCAGATATGTCCACACCCTCTGCATAAATCTTTCCCGTTGAATTGCCGTATCTTCCACCGGTATAACCTCTGTCATATCCCGTTGCAGCATATGTCGGTTCTGCAAACACCGGAATAAGAGCAAGTACCATGACTAACGTCAAAATAACAGAAAGCAGTTTTTTTGAAAATTTCTTCATTTTCAACCTTCTCCTTCTTATAAAATTTTAATTATCACGTACATATATATAGTCATTTTCATTATACGCACGGACATTCAACAATTACAAGAAGTAAAATAAACTACATATTATTTTTATACGTTTCACAGATTTTTTATATGCCTGCCACAGCCTTCATAACCTCAGCTATATCATCATGTATTACTAAATCAGCATTTTTATCTGCCGGGGTAACTGACTTATTAATCAGCACAAGATTTTCCCCCCTGAAATATCGTATTAAACCTGCTGCCGGATATACTACAAGTGAGGTACCGCCTATTATTAAAGTGTCCGCCTGCGATATGGCATTAATTGCACCTGAAACCGTATCATCATCAAGACCTTCCTCATACAGAACCACATCTGGTTTAATAATTCCTCCACAATCACATCTTGGTATACCCTCCGAATTGCGTACATAAGCCCCATCATAAAATTTATGGCAATTAAGGCAGTAATTTCTATGTACTGAGCCATGCAGCTCATATACCTTCTTACTACCTGCCATCTGATGCAAACCATCAATATTCTGTGTTATTACGGCTTTTAACTTTCCTTCTGATTCGAGAACTGCTAAAGCTTTATGGCAATTATTAGGCAGTGCATCCGGATACACCAGATGCTCCTTATAAAAATCATAGAACATTTCCGTATCCCTTACAAAAAAACTATGTGATACAAGTTCTTCAGGTGACAGATTTCTGTGATATTTCTGACTGAATATTCCATTAGCACTTCTAAAGTCCGGAATACCACTTGCAGTACTGACTCCTGCTCCACCGAAAAACACAATGCTTTTACTCTTATCTATGATTTCTGCTAATTCCTTAATATTCTCATTCATGCTATTTCATCCTTTCTAAAAAGAACAATCCCCACACAAAAGTGCAGGGAATTTTCCATAATTCTATCTCTTATCTCTTTCAATGTATTCATGCTTAGATACAAGACTCTTATATGCAGGTCTGATTATCTTGTCAACCGATACAAGTTCCTCAATTCTATGTGCACTCCATCCTACAATTCTTGCAATAGCAAATAATGGTGTATATAATTCTACAGGAATTCCCAGCATATCATATACAAATCCACTATAGAAATCCACATTAGGACTTACTCCCTTATAAATCTTTCTTTTCTCAGTAATAAGGTCAATTGCATTCTTCTCCACAATATTGTAGAAATTCATCTCTCTGTCCTTACCCTTATCCTTAGCAAGACGCTCCACATAGCTCTTAAAAATAACTTCTCTCGGATCTGAAAGTGAATATACTGCATGACCCATTCCATATATAAGACCCTTATTGTCAAAGGCTTCCTTATTAAGAATCTTATTAAGGTATGCTCTTACTTCTTCTTCATCTTCACAGTCCTTAACATGATTTCTAATATCATCCATCATCTTCATAACCATAATATTGGCACCACCATGCTTCTTACCCTTTAATGATGAAAGTGCCGCTGCAATGGCTGAATAAGTATCTGATCCTGATGATGTAACCACTCTGGTTGTAAAGGTTGAATTATTACCACCACCATGTTCCATATGTAGTAATAGTGCAATATCAAGCACCTGAGCCTCAAGGTCCGTATATTTCATATCCGGTCTTAACATTCTTAAAAAGTTCTCTGCGATTGAAAGCTCCGGATTAGGTCTGTGAATATACATACTTCCATCTTTCTCATAATGGTTATATGCATGATAAGCATACACTGCCATCATTGGAAATACGCTTATAAGCTGAATACTCTGTCTCAGAACATTATCAACATCCAAATTAGCCGACTGCTTATCATATGAAGCAAGTGTAAGCACACTTCTGGTCATTGAATTCATGATGTCGTTGCTTGGTGCCTTCATAATAACGTCTCTTGTAAAGTTAGTAGGCATCTCCATGCTTTCAACAATAATATCACGAAAAGCATTCAATTCCTCAATAGTTGGAAGCTCGCCAAAAAGAAGAAGATAGGCAGCCTCCTCAAAAATATACTTATTGTTAATATTGCCGTTAACTAAATCTTTAACATTGTATCCTCTGTAATATAATTCACCATCACAAGGAACCTTAACTCCATCTACTTCCTTAAATGCATCTATTTCTGATATATTGGTTAATCCGGTTAATACACCTTTCCCATTAATATCCCTTAATCCCATATTACAGCCATGCTTCTGAAACAATTCCTTATCTATTGCATCATTCTTATAGCATAACCCTACTTTATCTACTGTGTACTGTCCTATTGTATCTGAAAAAGCCATAGTTGCCCCCTTTTGTTTCTATTTCTGTACATTATATAATATTATGTATACCTTAGTCAACCCTTATAAATGCGTAATTCCCCGACTTTTGTCGGGGAATTAGAGTATTATCTTCTTCTGTTTTTAATGTTTTTACGCATTACAGGTACTGATGTTATAAGGCCTCCTGCAAGTAATACTGCAGCTATAACATAAATCCATATTCCTCTGCGTGTATGCTCATCCTTATGAGATTCAGCATTTGCAGGTTTACCTTTAATTACTTCCGCTATGTTATCAATTCCTAATCTCTCATTTTCTGACTTATACTCAGAATTAGTAAGATATTCATCAATCATAACAATTGTATAGGTTTCTGTCTTTACATTATATACAGCCATAAACTGATGATTGTCTACTGCTTCATTAATAATTGTATCTGATTCAGTAGGGGCTTCTGTTTCCGGATTTCCAACAGGAATGGATTCTTTATCCTGCTCTGTTCCCGGTGTATCAGGCTCTGTCTCAGTTACTGTTTCACTATCAATTCCAGGTATTACCGGAATACTGTTACCAAGCATTGCATCAAGGTCTGCCGGTTTTTCCAGCTTGTTGCTCAGGTTAAGATTCTGCTTATATGTATTGCTTATTTCTGCATACATTGAGACGTCATTATTTGAATAATACTCTCCGGCATAATCCATAATCGATACCTGTTCTTTAACTCGTTTGTCAAAAAGAACTTCTCCCGACATATAGTTATATCCAAAAATACCACCATTAGCGTATTTTACAATTACGAACGGAACCTTTGAATTAACTGTATTGGTCATTGCAACAATCGCTTTATTCTTGAAATTAACCTTTTCATCATCAGGAATGTTAACATCCTCATTGAGCATATCAACCATAATTCCATCATTACCAAGAATTGTCAGATAGTCACTGCCGTTCTTGTTATAGATAAGAATTCCATCCTTCTGATTAAGTAAATTTCCATCCACTGTCCACAGCTTATTATTGCTTACCACAAGCTGTGCATCTCTGAAAATTGCTGTTCCGTCAGTAATAATCTCTGAACACTTAGCATATGCTCTAACAACTTTACCATTATAGTTACCTGTAAACAGAGGCACCTGCTCTTCTACTGACTTGATATCATCTGTGACATCCGATGTTTTTTCCATAACACCATCATTCAACTTCCATATGTATCCGTCTGCATCCAAAGCTTTTCCATTCATCATATTTACGAATTTTCCGCTTACCGACTTTGACTTTGTAGCATTGCCATATACTATTCCATTAGCATCAAAATAATAATAGTATTCTCCATATACCATAATATTTCTGTTAATTTTTTCCTTGGTATATGTGTCTGACTTCATTCCTGTATCTTCAGCTCCATATGTGAGAACAAGATTCTCATTAAATGGATATGTAAATGTATACACTCTATGAGATACAACGCCTTCATCAATTACTTTTCCGCTTTCTGTTGTAAGTATATAATACTTGGTTCCAATCATATCTGCTGAGAATTCAAGATTAATCTTATCAACATCTGAAACATATAACACTGCATATGTGTCATTATTCTTGTCTCCAGATGACTGTACAATCACACTGTTGTCAACAGATATTGTATTATTATTTCTAACAAAGCTTGTATGTCTTGGAATATTAAGTCTTCCAACTTTTTCCTGATGAATAATAACATAGTCCTTATTATAAGCTGATTTCTCTGCTGCAGAACCTCTTACCTGTGGAAGGTAGTTTCCAACACAGCTTCCGTCTCTCTCGTTAGCATCCACACGTCCGTCAAGACTTATTCTCCAATATGTGTTTCTAAGAAGCTTGCTGCCTGACACTCTTGCACCCCAACATATTTCAGAATAGAAGTTAGATGCCTTAGTTCCAGTAGTTGATGCTGACGATTCTTCAATATCAGTTGTCTTAAAGATAAGTATTTCGTTATCTACATTCGGTGTATTCCAATTACTTTTGTTATTCCATGACCAGTAGTTATAGAGGTATTTTCCTGTATTATCAGTAAGTCTGTCAACAGCTATGCCATTAACCATAACTCCATCAAAAATTCTATTACTTCTTCCTGTAAAGGTGATACCCTCACCACCTGCAAAAGCACCTGCTTTTCCACCGTCAACTCTATATGCAAAGATAAGATTACGTA
>JAZQKW010000194.1:0-4174 GCA_045542375.1 Butyrivibrio sp. | reverse complement strand
GGCGAGAATGATGTTATTACTATAGAAAGTATGTATAAAAGCGTTTATTATAGGGTAGAGTATATTGAATTCTCAGATGGAACCAGTGTGAATTTATAAGAATACGGAATAAATACAGGCTGTCTATAGTATAAAGAGGGTATCCCTTATGAGTCAATTCTAACGACTTTTGGGATACCCTCTTTTGTATATGCTGTTTTATTTCTCAAGCTCAGATGTACAATGTGGACACTTTGTTGCTTCAATTGAAATTTCTGAACAGCAGTATGGACATACCTTAGTAGTTGGTGCTGCAGGTTCAGCAGGCTCTTCTTTCTTCTTGCCAATGTTTCTTAAAGAGTTAATACCCTTAACAAGCATGAAGAGAACGATGGCTGTTAATAAGAAAGTGATTACGTTCTGTAAGAAACTTCCGTATTTGATTTCAGCGCCGTTGACATTCCAGATGAGCTGTGTCATGTCTGCTTTGCCGGTAATGATGGTAATGAGTGGTGAGAAAATATCCTTTACAAGTGAGTTAACAATTGCTGTAAAGGCACTACCAATAATTAAGCCGACAGCCATATCAAAAATATTACCTTTTGATACGAATTCTTTGAATTCTTTTCCGAATTTTTTCATGTTAATGTTCCTTTCATAATGTTATTCTTCGTCTTCTTCCTGTTCGTCTTCTTCAGGAAGAATATATGCATGAACCTTAATAATTCGGTTCTTATCACATTCTTCAACAACAAAGCGGATGTTTTCAAATGTAACCTCATCAGATGTCTGTGGAAGACGCTCTAACAGGTTGATTATTAATCCGCTTACAGAGTCAAAGTCTTCGTCCGGACCCGGTACAAGAGTCTTTTTACTGAATATCTCGGCAAGGTCATTAAGTCTTGCTGTTCCTGACAGAATATATTCGTCATCAGAAACCTTGATAATGTCATCAACTTCGTCCTCGTCATATTCATCTCTGATTTCTCCGACGATTTCCTCAAGCAGGTCTTCTAAGGTAATCATACCTACGGTTGAACCGTATTCATCAACGACAATCGTGAAGTTGTTAGAGGTCTTTCTTAATTCCTCCATAAGCTCAGAAACTGGCTTGAATTCGTATGTGAAATATGGTTTGCGAAGAATACTCTTTACTGAGAAGGTTGAAGTATCTTCACATAACAATAAGTCCTTAACATTGATAATACCAATAACATTGTCTACTGATTCCTCATAAACCGGAAGTCTTGTGTACTTCTCTTCTCTGAAGAGCTTAACAATCTCGTCATAGCTGCTGTCAATTGAAATACATGACATGTCTATTCTTGGAATCATAACGTCCTTAGCCTGAGAATCACCAAAATCAAATACATTCTTAAGCATCTCTCGCTCAGAGGTCTCAATAACACCTTCTTCATGGCTTACGTCCACCATTGTACGAAGCTCATCTTCTGTAATGGAAGCGGTCTTCTTAGGATTAAACCTGAGAAGGAAAAGAACTCCCTTGGCAAGTATATTAATAATAAAAATTACAGGGGTAAGTATAGTCATTAAGAAAATGATTGGTCCACTGTAAATTGGTGCAATCTTATCTGCATAAGCTGTTGCAAAAGTCTTAGGTGTAATTTCTCCAAATATCAAAACGATTAATGTTAATACACCAGTGGTTACACTTACAAAAGCATTGCCCCACAACTGTAAGGTAAGCGTTGTTGCAAGAGAAGATGCCGCAATATTAACCAAATTGTTACCTATTAGAATTGCACTTAGCATCTTTGATGAGTCTGATGTAATTTTAAGAACTCTCTGAGCTTTCTTGTTGCCATCCTCTGCAAGGGAACGCATTTTAATCTGGTTAACGGTTACAAATGATGTCTCGGCTGATGAGAAAAAAGCCGACATCATAATAAGTACAATTAGAACAACTAACTGTATAATGTCACTGGGGTCCAATATGTTCAACTCCTTTTGTTTAATTTTACCATAATAATATATATGATATTGCGAAATGTCAAGATTTAGTGGTATTATATAAGCAATTTGGAGGTGTCGGAATGATAGTTATAGCAGGACTTGGTAACCCGGATAAGAAATACGAAATGACAAGACATAACATAGGTTTCAGAATAATAGATGCTCTTGCAGATAAGTACAACATTAAAGTGAATGAGAAGAAACACAACGGGCTTATCGGTAAAGGCGTTATAGGTGGAGAGAAGGTTATTCTTGTTAAACCTCAGACATATATGAATCTTAGTGGGAACTGCATTCGCCCTCTGTGTGATTATTTTAAGGTTGAACCGGAAGACTGTATAGTGGTGTTTGATGATATAAGTCTTGAGCCGGGTAAGCTTCGTATCCGTAAGAAGGGAAGTGCAGGAGGACATAATGGAATTAAAAGCATTATTTCCATGTTCGGCAGTGAGAATTTTCCAAGACTTAAGTTTGGTGTAGGTGACAAGCCGAAGGAAATGGATCTTGCGGATTATGTTCTGGGAAGATTTTCAAAAAATGATGAGGCTATCGTTAAAGAAGGTATAGAGAAGGCATGTGAGGCTGTGTATACTATGGTTAATGATGGTTATGATGCGGCAATGAACAGATATAACGGATAATGAGGTATCAGATGAATATATTAGAACAGCCGGTTAAGGAACTGGCTTATTATGACAACATAACGGATGACCTTTCCGTAATAGGGAAAGTACCTGTGGCTTTTGGCTGTGTAGACCAGCAGAAGCCATATTTTGTCTGTAAAATTACGGAAAAATACAATCAAAAGCTGATAATCTGTGGTGCGGAGCTTAAGGCAAGAGAGTTTTATGAGGATTATAAAGGCATAGACAGGAATACCTATTATTACCCGGCCAAGGACTTTATCTTTTACAGTGCGGATATTCATGGTAACGAGCTTGTTAAGGAAAGGCTTGAGGTTGTAAGCAGACTTGTTAAGGGGGAAAGCATAACTGTTGTTACCACCATTGACGGATGTATGGACAGGCTTATGCCTGGAGAGACTTTTGCCAGACATACCATAACTGTTAAATCCGGAGATGATATTGATTTAAAACAACTGGCAACCGGTCTTGTCAGGATGGGTTATGAGAAGGTGGAGCAGGTTGAAAACGGAGGACAGTTTGCAATAAGGGGCGGGATAATTGATGTTTATATGTTTACTGAGGAGAATCCCTGCAGAATAGAGCTTTGGGATACAGAAGTGGACTCTATCAGATTTTTTGATGCGGAAAGTCAGCGTTCGGTTGAAAATATAGAGGAGATAGAGATATTCCCGGCAACAGAACTTATATTGGGCGATATGCTTGGTCCCGGATTTGAACGTATAGAAAAGGACAAAATCAAATACGTGAAGGCTCTTGAGAAGGGTGGACGTATAGTAGAAGCAGGAAAAGTAGAGAAGAATTTTAATGAGCTTAAGGAACGGCTTTTTGTGCTGCAGGACAGAAAAGGACTGGACGGATATATAACTTATTTTGCCGAAAAAACGGTGTCACTTATTGATTATTTTGATATTGACAGAACAGCAGTTGTTCTTGACGAGCCTAACAGAATTATGGAGAAGGTGGAGCTGGTTCATAAGGAGTTTGCAGACAGCATGAGCCACCGTCTGGAAAAAGGATATATACTTCCGGGACAGACCGAGGTGCTTCATAATCTTGCGGAGATATATTCAAAAGCAGGAGCCAGACATTTGATGGCTATAGCAGCCCTTGACTGCAAGCTGCCCCAATTCAATGTATCGGGACACTATAACATTAATGCCAAGGGTATTGGTGCGTATAACAATTCTTTTGCCACACTTCTTACGGACATCAGTGCGTGGAAAAAGAACAGATACAGAGTCGTTATTGTATCCTCATCAAGAACGAGGGCGGAGAGACTGGCAAAAGACCTTCAAAATAATGATGTTATTGCCATATATTCTGAAAATCAGGAAAGAGAGCTTGTGCCGGGAGAGGTTATGTCCACCTATGGCAAGCTGCGCAAAGGATATGAGTATCCGGATGTGAAATTTGTTGTGGTAGCTGAAAATGACATTTTTGGCACAGCAAGAAAGGCCAAGAGAAAGAAGAAGACCTACGAGGGCAAAAACATTGCTTCGTTTTCGGAACTTTCCGTAGGGGATTATGTAATTCATGAGAACCATGGACTGGGAATATACAGAGGAATTGAAAAG
>JAZQKW010000193.1:0-9369 GCA_045542375.1 Butyrivibrio sp. | reverse complement strand
CGTATTGAATTTTTTCTAAAATATAATAGAAATGAGGTACGTTGATGAAGAAGAAAAAAATAAAGACAAGAAGACTTAGCATCAAAGTCAAAATCATAATACCTGCATGTTTACTTATCGTTGCAGTGTGTACGGTTTTAGGATTTACTTCATACAGAAGTATTCTTAATGGCATGACTGAAATGGGTAGAGAAGAAGCTTCAATGGCAGTTAAGATTGCAGGAGATTTGATTACATATGATGAGATAGAAGCTGTTACAGCAGACAAGGTGTCATCAGGAACATACAGGATGGTTCTTCAGGAATTAACTGAAGTAAGAGATAAGTATGGTATGAAGTATCTCTATACACTGTATACAGATGGAGAAAAGCTTTATTATGGTGTAGATACTGACGAGTCAGAGAATAAAGCTGAGGTTGGAGATGAATACAATCATTCATATAGCGAGCTTGAAGAGTGTTTTAAGGGAAATGTATTAATTTCTGATTACATTGAACATTCGCAGTATGGAGATATTATTTCAGCATATGCTCCGGTTAAGGATAATAAGGGTAACGTTGTAGGTCTTGTAGGCGCAGATTATGACGCGTCAGGTATTATGAAAGAACTTCGTGAGAATACCAAGACAGTAATTATTATTGCAGCAATATGCCTCTTACTTGGAAATGCTATATTTGGTGTTGTAGTATTACTTATATGTAAGAATATTAAGAAGGTTGATGAGAAATTATATGATCTCGTTAACAACGAAGGAGACCTTACACAGCAGCTTGACATTAAGAGCGGTGATGAGCTTGAGCTTATTGCTAACAATGTTAATGCCCTTCTGGCATATATCAGAAATATTATGCTTGGTATCGCAGAGAACGCAGAGAAGCTTGGAGTGTCATCAAATACACTTGTAAATTCTGTTGCAACTGCTGAGACAGGTATTACAGATATTTCGGCAACAATGGAAGAAATGAGCGCCGCAATGCAGGAGACAAGCGCTTCAATCCATGAGATGAATACTTCAATAGAAGAGATTTATCAGGTAATGGATGGTATTTCAGGGCAGGCTAAGCAGGAGACAGAAACATCTAACGAGATAATGAATAAGGCTCTTGAAATTGTAGAGAGTGCAACAGAAGAACAGAGACAGGCAAGAGAACTTGCACAGAATATTATCAGTGTTGTTAATGACAAGATTGACAAGTCTAAGGCAGTAGAACAGATTACTACTCTTACATCAGATATTATGGGTGTTGCAACACAGACTAACCTTTTATCACTTAACGCAAGTATTGAGGCTGCCAGAGCAGGAGATGCAGGTAGAGGATTTGCAATCGTTGCTGATGAAATTGGACAGCTTGCTACAAGTGCAGCACAGATTACAGCACAGATTCAGCGTGTAAGTGCAGATGTTATTATTGCGGTTAATGAACTTGCTGAAGAAGCTGCAAGAATGACAATGTTTATGGATGAGACTGCTATGAAGGGTTATGACAGACTCTTAGAGACAAGTGAAAGCTATAGAAGTGACGTTGGTAACATGAATGCAATGATGAGCGAATTTGCTATCCATAGTGATAACGTTAAGGATAAGATGAGCTATATGAAGGAATCATTTGAAGCTATTAACGTAGCCGTTGAAGAATGTGCTAATGGTATTGCATCAGTTACAGAGAATACAGTTACTCTTACAGAGAATGTAAGCAATGTTGGTGAGGAAGCTCACTTAAGTGATAACATCTCTAGTGAATTAAGTGTAGAAGTTGGCAAGTTCAAACTCAACTAAATTTATGAATTTGCATATCCTTTCGGATTGGTATTATGATATATCAATCCGGAAGGATTTTTTTGTTTACAAAATACTTGAAAAATAGTGTAAATAACTAAAAAACAGTTGACAAATCAGCAAATAATTAGTAACATACATTTTTGAATAGACTATATCTGTAGTCTAATATTTAGGAGGAAACAATTATGAGAAAGATGAAGAAATTTGCAGCTTTAGCAATGGTTGCTACATTAGCTGCAGCTACATTCGCAGGATGTGGTAAGAAAGATTCTGGAAGTGATAATACAGGATCAGATGTGTGGAACATCGGTTCAATCGGACCTATCACAGGAGATGCGGCTGTATATGGAAACGCTGTTAAGGACGGAGCTCAGATTGCAGTAGATGAAATTAATGCTGCCGGCGGAATTAACGGATACCAGATTACATTTAATTTTGAAGATGATAAGGCTGACCCAGAATTATCATCTAATGCATACAATGCATTAAAGGATAAGGGAATGCAGATTCTTATGGGTACAGTTACTTCAGGTGCATGTGAAGCAGTAGTTGGTTTATCAGGAGCAGATAATATGTTTCAGTTAACACCATCAGCTTCAGCTGAGTCAGTTATCGAAGGCGATAACGTATTCCAGGTATGTTTTACAGACCCTAACCAGGGTTCAGCATCAGCTAAGTATATTTCAGACAATAAGTTAGCTACTAAGGTTGGTATTATTTACGATAGCTCTGATGTGTATTCATCAGGAATTTTTGCTAAGTTCGTTGAAGCTGCTGAATCAAGCAATTTTGAAATTGTAACTAAGCAGTCATTCACTAAGGATACTAAGACTGATTTCTCAGTTCAGGTACAGGCTTGTAAGGATGCAGGAGCAGAACTTGTATTCCTTCCAATTTATTACTCAGAAGCTTCTTTAATTCTTACAGAAGCTAACAGCATTGGCTATGAGACAATTTTCTTCGGATGTGATGGTCTTGATGGAGTGCTTACAGTTGAGAACTTTGATACTAAGCTTGCAGAAGGCGTAATGCTTCTTACACCATTCTCAGCTGACGCAGAAGATGATTTAACTAAGAACTTCGTAGCTAAGTATAAAGAGAAGACAGGTGATATTCCTAACCAGTTCGCAGCAGATGCTTATGATGCTATTTACATCATCAAGGCAGCAATTGAGAAGGCTAATATTAAGCCTGATGCATCAGTTAGCGATATCTGCGATGCTTTAAAGGTAGCAATTACAGAAGTAGAAGTTGACGGCCTTACAGGTGCTGATATGACATGGGTAGCAACAGGTGAAGTTAACAAGGCTCCTATGGCTGTAGTTATTGAAAATGGTACATATGTATCAGCTAAATAATTCGTAGTTTAATTTAATAACGATAATGGGCAGAGAGGCTCAGTAAGCCCCTCTGTCTTTATTGTTTATATGATTACAATGAGGTGAAATTTTCATGAGTAGTTTTTTTACTTATGTATTTAACGGCGTAAGTCTCGGAAGCGTATATGCAATCATCGCTCTGGGATATACAATGGTATATGGAATTGCCAAGATGCTTAACTTTGCACATGGCGATGTTATTATGATTGGTGGATATGTTCTTTTTACATCAATTTACGGTGGAGGAATTAATCCTTTTATTTCGTTACTTATAGCAATGGTAATGTGTACAATACTTGGTGTGGTAATAGAAAAGGTTGCTTATAAGCCACTTAGAGAAGCTACTTCTCTTGCAGTACTTATTACAGCAATCGGTGTAAGTATTCTTTTACAGAATGTTGCACAGCTTATTTTCTCATCTAATCAGAAGATGTTCAAGAAACCTATTGACTTAGGTATTATTAATCTTTTTGGTGGAGCAGTAAGTATTGAAGGCTCAACAATTGTCATGATTGTTACCGGTATCGTTATCGTTGTAGCTTTATCGTTATTTATTAAGAAATCAAAAACCGGACGTGCCATGCTTGCAGTATCTGAAGATAAGGATGCGGCACGTTTAATGGGTGTTAATGTTAATACAACAATTACTATTACGTTTGCCATAGGTTCAGCACTTGCTGCTATAGCAAGTCTTCTTATGTTTAATGCGTATCCGGGTCTTGTTCCTACATCTGGTTCTATGCCTGGTATTAAGGCATTTATAGCGGCTGTATTTGGTGGAATCGGTTCTATTCCGGGAGCAATGATTGGTGGAATTATACTTGGTATTATTGAAATATTAAGTGGAGCTTATATTTCTACACAGTTAGCTAATGCAATAGTATTTATCGTTCTTATTGTCGTTCTTATCTTTAAGCCTACGGGACTTCTTGGTAAGAAGATTAAAGAGAAAGTGTAGGAGGTGCAGGATGAAGAAATTAACAATTAAGAAATCTACACTTACTACGATTATTACGATTGCTGCGATTATCGTAATGTATTTTATTATGAATGGAATGTCTAATGCAGGCAGCCTTTCTAATAAGGTTTCAGGAATGCTTATTCCTATCTGCGTATGGTCAATTATGGCAGTTTCTCTTAACCTTGTTGTTGGTATTCTTGGAGAACTCAGTCTTGGACATGCAGGCTTTATGTATATTGGAGCATTTACAGGCTCTTTCTTTACTAAAGTAACAGCTAATATGATAGAGAATGAAATGTTAAGGTTTGTTCTTGGTCTTTTGGTTGGAGCATTTTTTGCAGCAATATTTGGTGTGCTCATCGGCTCGGCTGTGCTCCGTCTTCATGGAGATTACCTTGCCATAGTAACACTTGCTTTTGGTGAAGTTATTAAAGGTGTGCTTGGAACACTTGTTGTTGCTTTCGACAGCAATGGTTTCCATTTCTCACTTAAAGATACTACAGAGCTTACACTTCAGGGCGTTGCATCTAAGGATATTATAGTTAAGGGTGCTCAGGGTATTTTGAAAATTCAGCGAAGCAGTACATTCCTTATTGGTATTATTTTACTTATTATAACTGTTCTTATTGTAATGAATCTTTCTGATTCAAGATCAGGTAGAGCAATTAAATCAGTAAGAGATAATAAGATTGCAGCAGAGACAGTTGGTATTAATATTTCTAAGTACAGATTGTTAGCGTTCACAATTTCAGCAGCTCTTGCAGGTCTTGCCGGTGTGTTATACTCACATAACCTTGGAATGCTTCAGTCATCAAAGTTTGATTTTAATACATCAATTAATGTACTTGTAATGGTTGTACTTGGCGGTATGGGTAATATTCCTGGTTCTATTATTGCGGCAGTTGTTCTTACAGTACTTCCGGAAGAGATGAGATTCCTTCAGGACTACAGAATGATTATCTATGCTGTGGTACTTATTGTACTTATGATATTTACATGGAATCCAAAATGTATTGAGTTCCGTAAGATTGTATCAGCTAAGTTCAAAACAATATTAAATAATGTAAAAGCTAAGTTTTCTAAAAAAACAAAATCAGAGGAGGTTCAATAGTTATGGATGAAATTTTAAAAGTAAGTAACATTGGAATTTCCTTTGGTGGACTTCATGCGGTAGATGATTTTAGCCTTTCAATTAAGAAAGGTCAGCTGTACGGACTTATTGGACCTAACGGTGCCGGTAAGACAACAGTGTTTAATCTTTTAACAGGTGTGTATAAGCCGGATATGGGTTCAGTTGTTCTTGATGGTGAGAATATTACAGGTAAATCAGTTGTACAGATTAATAAATCAGGAATTGCAAGAACATTTCAGAATATTAGACTTTTTGGTAAATTGTCAGTTCTTGATAATGTTAAAATAGGACTTCATAATATATATAAGTATCCTGCGATTGCCGGTATTTTGAAATTACCGGTATATTTCAAGAAAGAAAAATTAATGAATGAGAAAGCAATGGAGCTTCTTAAAGTTTTTGAACTTGATTCTGAAGCGGATACTCTTGCATCAAATCTTCCATATGGTAAGCAGCGTAAGTTGGAGATAGCAAGAGCACTTGCGACTAATCCAAAGCTTCTTTTACTTGATGAACCTGCTGCAGGTATGAATCCTAATGAGACTATGGAACTCGTTGATACGATTTCATTCATCAGAGATAAATTCGATATAACGATTCTTTTGATTGAGCATGATATGAAGCTTGTATCAAGTATCTGTGAAGAACTTACTGTTCTTAATTTTGGTAAAGTTCTTGTACAGGGCGAAACAAAAGAAGTACTTAATAATCCAGAAGTTATTAAGGCATATCTTGGAGGTTAGGAGGATTACCAATGGCTTTATTAGAAGTTGAAAATCTTGAAGTTAATTATGGTATGATAAAAGCATTAAAAGGAATCTCATTTAATGTGGAGAAAGGTGAGATAATTGCTCTTATTGGTTCTAACGGAGCTGGTAAGACAACAACTCTTCATACTATTTCAGGAATACTTCCGGCAGCTTCAGGAAAAATCACATATAATGGAAAGAACATTACAAAAGTTCCTGCTCATAATATTGTAAAACTTGGAATATCTCAGGTGCCTGAAGGCAGAAGAGTATTTTCACAATTATCCGTATATGAAAATCTCATTATGGGAGCATATATAAGGAAGGATAAAGATGGCATTGAACAGGACTTAAAGGAAATATATAAGAGATTTCCTCGTCTTGAAGAAAGAAAGACACAGCTTGCAGGTACTCTTTCAGGTGGTGAGCAGCAGATGCTTGCAATGGGTCGAGCACTTATGTCTAAACCGGAGATTATCCTTCTTGACGAACCGTCAATGGGCCTTTCACCAATTTTTGTAGAAGAGATTTTTGATATTATAAAATATATCAATGAATCCGGTACAACTGTATTATTAGTTGAACAGAATGCTAAGAAAGCACTTTCAATTGCCAACAGAGCATATGTTCTTGAAACAGGTAATGTGGTTCTTGGCGGAGATGCTAAGGAACTTATGAATGATGATACAGTAAAAAAAGCATATTTAGGCGAATAAATCATAAAAAAGACACAAATAGGTGTCTTTTTTTTGTTATTATTGTTATTATATATAGGAAAAGATTTTTTGGAGAATAACAATGGTAAAATTATCACTGAAACATAAATTATCAATTATAATTGCAACTGTGCTAACTCTTGTTATTGTGATTGTGTGTATATTAAATCTGACTTTTTTTGAAAGGTTTTATATAAACAATAGAAAAGACAAATTAGTTTCTTCTTATAATAATATGAAAGATGTTATTGAGAAAAATGGATTTGCAGAAGATGATATCAAGGCTGAGATGTTAAGATTGAGCAAGCTTCATAATATTAATGTATTTATTGTTGATATTAACTGGAAGACTGCGTACAGTACTCAGAATAATGCGGAATATACTTATCGTTGGCTGCAGAGATTTATGTTTAGTAATGACGAGAGCATTGAAGTGCTTGCGGATAATAATGAATATACTCTTAAACGAGGCTATGATTATGAGAGTAGAATGTCCTATATGATAATATATGGAACCATGACAGATGGTACTCAGATAGTAATGCAGTTGGTTATTGAAAGTATTAGGGAAAATGTCAGACTCTTTAATCGCTTTATTTTGATAACAGGTGCAGTTGTTCTTATTATAAGTATGTTTGTGGTATATATCGTAGCTTCGAAATTTACCAAACCGGTTAATGAACTGTCACATATTGCAAAAGAAATGTCTGATCTTAATTTTGATGTAAAATATACAGGAAGTTACCACGACGAAATTGGAGTATTGGGACAGAGTATTAATCTGATGTCTGATAATCTTAAAAGTAATATTGCCAAACTTAAGCAGGCTAATTATGACCTTGAAAAAGATATTGAGAATAAGAATAAAATGGCTGACAGGCAGAGAGAATTCATTGCAAATGTGTCACATGAGCTAAAGACCCCGATTGCATTAATTCAGGGATATGCAGAAGGTCTTAAAGATGGAGTGGCAGACGATAAAGACAGTATGGATTTTTATTGTGAAGTAATTTCCGATGAAGCAGACAAGATGAATCGACTGGTAAAAAGTCTTTTGACACTTGATGGAATAGAATCCGGAAGTAAAGAGACGAACATTGAAAGATTTGATTTGTCTGAAATGATTAATTCTATTATACGTTCCAATTATCTTAGCCTGACTCAGAAAGCCATAAAAGTGGTGGTTAATATTGAATCAGGCCTGCACGTATGGTACGACAAGCTTCATATTGAAGAAGTATTTAATAATTTTTTTGTCAATGCAATTAATCATTCAAATGGATTAATTAAGGTAGATGTGATAAAAAAAGACAAAATACTAAAAATTAGTATATATAATTCCGGTGAATTGATACCGGAAGGAGATCTTGAACATATATGGGAAAAGTTTTATAAGGTTGATAAAGCCAGAACCAGAGAATATGGTGGAAATGGTATCGGATTGTCCATTGTAAAGGCAATTCTTGATACCTATGGAATGCATTATGGTGTAGAGAATGAAAAGGATGGCGTAAACTTTTGGTTTGAACTTGAATGCGTATAAATAAAATGATAAAATGTACACATACATCTATTTCGGAGGTATTATCATGAAAAATAAATTTAAAGTTTTAATAATATTTACAATGATATTCACTTTTTTGACAGGTTGTGCCAAGGTTAAGGATTTAACACCTGAGGAAAATGGAATAATTGCTGAATATGCAGCCGGAGTATTGCTTAAGTATACGCCTGTATATAAAGATAAATATGAAGATTTGTCTGATGACTTTGTATCTACAATACCTGATCAGTTTGAGACAGAATCATCTACAGAAGAGACAACTTCAGATAATGAAGAAGAGACAACTACAGCATCAGGAGATAGTGATAATCCGACAATAAAGCCATCAGATGAACCTGATTCAGAACAGGAATCATCTACAGATGAAGTGGAATGGCATATTGAAAAAGAAATGGGACTTGAACCGCTTACGATGAAATTTGATTCATATGTTGTAACTAATGAATATCCTGATGATGAAGATGCTATATTTACATTTACTGCTGAAGAAGGATATACATTTTTGATTTTGAAGTTTCAATTACATAATGAGACATCACAGAAGGTAACCATTAATAATCATGACAAGAGACCTGCGATTAAGGCATACATCAATGACAATCAGCCTGTATATAATTATGCTAATCTTATGATGAATGATATTACTGCACTTAAGGATGTTACAGTAGAAGCGGGAGATTACTATGATGGCATTATAGTATATATGGTTAAGGAAACAGAATTAGCCGAGATTACATCTTTGAAAATTTCATACAACGAGCATGAATTTGTTGTAAAAAAATAATAAAAAAAGATGTTGACAATTATAAAACGAGGTGTTAATATGTCATTTGTCGGCGCGAACGAGGAAACATTAAATCAGATTTTAAAATAAAAAGTTGAAAAAAGATGTTGACAACGTAAAACCGATGTGATATATTTAACAAGCTGTCGCGTGAGACAAGAACTTACAGACAGACAAGTAACTTGATAACTGAACAGTGAAACAACCCTGAAAATTTCAAAATTTTCAATTTAAACATTCAGTACATTCGAAAGATTGTACACAACGTAGACGGATGAACTTAGTAATAAGCTAGCTCATCTG
>JAZQKW010000192.1:0-2864 GCA_045542375.1 Butyrivibrio sp. | reverse complement strand
ACGGATTTCCTGAGTCAGATATTTCTTACCGCTGAAAAGGACCTCGATATCTTCATGAAGACGTCCGCCTCCATTGAATCTTGTATCTATGACTATTCCCTCACAGTCATTGTAACGACCGAGAATATCAGAATATACAGTACGGAAACTCTCATCATTCATTCCCTTTATATGGACATAACCAAGCCTTCCACCTGAAAGTTCCTCAACCTTTTCAGCACTCTTTCTTACCCATCTCTTATAAAGAAGCGAAGACATGTCACTTCCAGATATAGGTACAACTACAGTCTCTATATTTTCCCCGGAAGCTTTCTTTATTCCGACAAGCACACGTTCACCTGCTTTTCTATCAAGAAGAGGATAGTAATCCATTCCCTTCCTTATACTGATACCGTCAATAGAAATGACGATATCACCTGCTTCAAGCTTAGATGAAGCCTTGTCAAACGGTCCGCCTGATACTATTTCATCAACTTTAAGACCATCTTCACTCCAGTCCATATCAAACAATAGTCCTAAATCTGCCGTAGATACGTCTTTTCTGCCCGATGGAACCCTATAACCACTTCCGGTATGGGAAACATTAAGTTCACCCAAATACTCGCTTAAAAGCTCAGCAAAATCATAATTATTATTAATATGAGGCAGGAATCTCCTATAATAAGAACTAAACATTTCCCAATCCACGCCATGCATCTTCTCATTATAGAAACGCTCCTTTTCCTGCCTATATACATGATTGAACATATATTCTCTTTCAGCTGCAAGATCCATTGACATATCAGTCCTCACAGATATGCTCTCAAGACTTTTACCACCGCTTTTCATCTTTGAGAATCTGCTGCCAAGAACGTAGAGATTATTGTATTTTGCATCCCATACCATTCTACCTCTCGCAGAACCTATCTTTGAAGGTATTCCCTTCTCTATCTCATATTTCCACAAATTCATTCCACCCTCATAAGATGCCTGATAATAAAGTATGGTTCCATCCTTACTCAACGTAGCATGACCCAGATCGGATGATACTGGAGTAAGTCTCATTATACGTTCATCGATACCGTCAAGCTCAACAATGATTTCCTCAACCTTATCATCCTTCTTATTCTTATCACCGTCAGAAGCACCGGACATCTGTTTTTCAAATTCCTTTTCTTCCTTGGTCATTCTGAAATCATCATAAGCCTTCCTGTTAAGGAATACAATCATAACATCCTTCAATGTTCCCCATGAAGCATGGTTTCTCATTCCATAACGTTCTGATATAAAGAGGATTGCATTACCATTAAGAACCCACTGAGGAGAACTGTCCGTATAACCGCTGTCAGTGAGATTTATTATTTTCTCCCCTCCCTTGGTGCTTACAATTCCTATATCATTGTAAGGATAATGGCCTCTTGCACAGTAAGACATAAGTATCCATTTTCCATCAGGTGACCAACTGTAAGAAATTGATCCTCCTGTTGAATAACGCTGGCTTCCGTCAGTGATCTGCCTTACCTTTCCTGTTTCAAGATTCATGATCATAAGTCTGTCCCTATCCTCCAAAAAAGCTATTTCCTTCCCGTCAGGAGAATATACAGGAGACCTTCTGTCATACTTATTATCCTTGAAAAGAGGTTTTTCTAAAATAGTGGTGGCATATGGAAAAGAAACATCTTCCTTACGTCCTAATTCGGCAGTATATATGTTCCATATTCCATCTCTCTCAGATGCATAAGAGAGTTTCTTTCCGTCTGGAGAGAAAACCACATCAGCTTCTGCCTCCGGAGTATCAGTAATCTTCTTTACAGTATTATATTCGGTAGAAGTTACAAATACCTCTCCCCTGCTTATAAATGCAATCTGCTTACCATCTGATGAAAGATGATTATCTCCTCCTCCGGAAACCGAAATGATTGAAGTATCATCCTTATCATCAGATAAAATTTCAACATTGACAGATCTTGAAGGAAGACCTGGTTTCTTTATGTAAATATCTCCGTCATATCCATAACACAATACATCATCATCCGATATTGTAAGAAATCTTACAGGATGGGTCTTATGTCTGGTAACGGTCGTAATCTTCTGTGGATTATCCAGAGGAAAAGAATATACATTAAAAGAACCGTCACGCTCACTGAGATAATATACGGTTCTGCCATCACCTGATACATTAGGACAACGGTCTTCTCCTTCAAAAGAAGTAAGTCTGATATGATCTTTACCGTCATACATCCATATATCCCTTGTTATGGATGATACATGATGCTTTCGCCATATATTCTCACCTCCTTTACAATCCTGATATAAGAAAGTTCCTTTTCCACCAACATATGAAACTTCTTCTGCTGGAGTTGCAAGTATCTGGACAGGCCTTCCTCCCTCTATGCTTACAGAATATAATTCGGTCATGGAACCCTTTGGAAATAAGACACTTGAAGCCGGATCCTGGATTCTTGAAGTGAATATCACATTCTTACCGTCCGGAGTGAAAGTCCAGGGAGTATCCTTAGCAGAGTGGGTTGTCAATCTGGTCGGTACTCCCCCATCAGCAGATACAGTGAATATGTCAAAATTTCCATATCTGTCTGATGCGAAAGCTATATTCTTACCATCGGGAGCCCACACAGGAGAATAGTCATATGCTGGATTTGAAGTGATCTGTCTTGCCCTTCCACCTTCAGAATCTACTATATAGATATCACCTTTGTATGAAAATGCTACACTTTTTCCATCAGGAGAAATTGAAGGGTATCTAAGCCATGATGCATTTTCTGCAGAAAGGGTCAAATAAATCAAAGATGTAAGTATCAGAAAAAACTTTCTCATAGTCTTGAATTTAAATATTAAGAAGTCACAAATATAACAAAACGGGACCA
>JAZQKW010000191.1:0-2665 GCA_045542375.1 Butyrivibrio sp. | reverse complement strand
TAAGCACCTTAGCAAGCCCGAACAGATATGCCACACATAATATACTGACAATCATGGTTTCAAGCCTGAATCCCTTATACATATACTCAAAAGTGGAATCCTTTGCTATAACTAACTTTTCCCCTTCATCGCACTCAATTTTAATATTAATCTTTTTACCCTTGCTGTTTTTGATGCTGTCAAATTTAAATTCAATAGTTTCCTCCGTTACAGTTTCCTTGGATGTAAGCTCTACACCATTTTCATCAATAACGGTATACCTAATTATTCCTTCTGACTTCGTACAATCTGATATGTTAAGTATTATTCCGTATACATTATCCTCCGGCAGCACATAACTGACTTCTAAGGATTCATTCACAGGTATATCACTTAAGATTTCTGAAAATACTGCTGTTTTCTTATTAAACGAATAAAAATATGCGGCAACAATAACTATTGCAGATATTATAATAGTTGTAATTATTTTCTTTGCTTTCATATAATCCTCAAAACTTAATTTTAAGACTGTTTATATATCTCGCAGATTTCTCTGGTATCACCATACATATGAAGCTCACCGGATTTAATCCATGCAACCTTGTTACATATCTCTTCAACCTGTTCAATGCTGTGGGATACGAATAATACAGTAGTACCCTCATCCATCATCCCGCGAATACGGTCTATACATTTCTGCTGAAATCTAAAATCACCAACAGCAAGTACTTCATCCACAATAAGAATATCTGCCTTACCTGATGTTGCAATGGCAAATGCAAGTCTTGAAAGCATACCTGATGAATAATTCTTCATTGGTACATCCATAAAGTCTCTTAATTCAGAGAATTCTATAATGTCTTCAAGCACTTCGTTCATCTCTTTTCTTGACCTTCCAAGTAATGCTCCATTAAGAAATATATTCTCTTTTCCGGTAAGGTCAAAATCAAATCCTGCTCCAAGTTCGATTAATGGTGCAACGCTGCCTCTTACAGTAACAGAACCCTTGGTAGGCTTCAGAACTCTTGCTATAACCTTAAGCATGGTACTCTTTCCGCTTCCATTAAGACCAATAAGACCTACAGAATCACCAGGCATTACATCAAAACTAACATCCTTCAGTGCCCAGAATTCATCATACTGCATTTTACCTTTAAAGGATTTAATTATATATTCTTTAAGACTGTCAACCTTTTCCCTTGCAAGATTAAATCGCATAGAAACATGGTCAACCGAAATAATTGCTTCTTCCATAATCCTTCCTCTATACATAAAGAATGAAATCGTCCTGATTTTTGTAGAATATCCATACACCTAATAGCAAAACAACAATACTTGGAAATACTGTCATACAGGTTGTAAAGATACTCGGCATACTTCCATACAGCATAAACCCTCTGAACATCGTGAGTATACTTGTAAGTGGATTACAATTTACAAGAGTCTGTACCCATCCCGGAAGACTGCTTATAGGATAAATAACAGGTGTAAGATACATAAGCACCGTAACAAATACAGAGTACAGATGCACAAGGTCCCTAAAACGTACCGCCACTGCCGATAAAATCAGTCCCATTCCTATCGTAAACACAATCAATGACATAACCGGCAACATCGTCAATACCACCGTGTAATATAAATCTGCTCTGGTTACAAGCATTACTATAATCAATGCTGCAAATGATGCGAAAAGATTAATAGTTCCTGATATTACTCTGGAAAGTATAAATACATATTTAGGAATATATACCTTCTTAAGTAATGGAGCGTTACCTATAATCGCAGTCATACTATTACTTGTAGCTTCTGAAAAAAAGTTAAAAATAACCTGACCGCTAAGCAGATATATTGGATAATTATCTATTGCAAATCTTCCAAACAATTGTGAAAAAACAATAGATAACACAATCATCATAAGTAACGGATTCAAGAGTGTCCACAAAACACCCAGAACTGACCGTCTGTATTTAGTTTTGATATCCCTTGATACAAGTTCACTTAATAATGGGATATATTTCTTGAAATTATTTAAGACAGTTGACATTATTATCGTCCTTCGGTATATTCCTTAATTCCCGGCCACTTCATATCTTTCTCAGACATTGTAAGCTCAATATCTTCAATTCCAGGCCATTCTATTCCGATATCCGGATCATTATAAAGCAATCCTCCCTCATCATTAGGATGATAAAAATCAGTACATTTATATGCAAATTCCGCATATTCTGAAAGTACGAGAAATCCATGTGCAAATCCCTTAGGAATAAAGAACTGCTTCTTATTATCCTCAGAAAGTATCACTCCATACCACTTACCATATGTTGAAGAACCTTCTCTAAGATCTACTGCAACGTCGAAAACTTCTCCTCTGATAACTCTTACAAGCTTATCCTGAGGATATTCCTTCTGAAAATGAAGACCTCTCAATACGCCCTTCTTAGACGCTGACTGATTATCCTGAACAAATACCTCAGGAATGCCGGCTGCTTTATAATCATTATAGTTATATGACTCAAAGAAATAACCTCTGGAATCTCCAAAAACTGTAGGCTCAATAACCTTTAATCCGTCTATTTCACAAGTAGTAACATTAATCTTACCCATATATTCTCCTTCTTTCTGTAAAAATTACCATAACTGATTTATTTTACCATATTTTTCATTTTATCTTCAACCCTATTTAATA
>JAZQKW010000190.1:0-10521 GCA_045542375.1 Butyrivibrio sp. | reverse complement strand
CTCAACTATCTTAGCTATACCACCGAACTCAGCGATAATTGCAAGTCCCTTTGGCTTTCTTGCTTCGAAAAGTTCTTCTACTCTAGGAAGACCCTGTGTGATATCATCACCGGCTACACCACCGGCGTGGAATGTTCTCATGGTAAGCTGTGTACCCGGTTCACCGATTGACTGAGCAGCGATAATACCAACTGCTTCACCAACCTGTACCTGCTGTCCTGTTGCCATGTTAGCACCATAACATTTTGCACATACACCAAGGTGTGACTTACATGAAAGAACTGTTCTAATCTTAACTTCTTTAAGACCGAGTTTTTCAATAATCTCCGCTCTCTTAGGAGTAATCATATGATTTTTCTTAATAAGAACTTCTCCAGTTTCAGGATCAAGAATACTTTCTGCAAGATATCTTCCTGTAACTCTGTCCTTAAGACTTTCAATTACTTCCTGTCCTTCTGTAAATGCCTTAACTACCATACCCGGAATTTCTTTTCCTTCGCAGCAGTCAATCTCACGAATAATAAGTTCCTGTGAAACGTCTACAAGACGTCTTGTAAGGTATCCTGAGTCGGCTGTTCTTAACGCTGTATCTGAAAGACCCTTTCTGGCACCATGTGCTGAAATGAAGTATTCCAATACGTCAAGACCTTCACGGAAGTTAGACTTAATAGGAAGTTCGATTGTTCTACCTGATGTATCAGCCATAAGTCCACGCATACCTGCTAACTGCTTAATCTGCTGGTTAGAACCACGGGCACCTGAGTCAGCCATCATAAAGATGTTGTTATACTTATCAAGTCCTGAGATAAGTGCGTCTGTAAGCTTTGCGTCAGTATCGAACCATGTTGCTACAACTTCTTTGTAACGTTCCTCTTCAGTGATAAGACCTCTTCTGAAGTTCTTCATAATCTTATCTACAGTTGCCTCTGCTTCAGCAAGCATATCCTTCTTAGCCGCAGGTACTGTCATATCCGAAATTGAAACTGTCATAGAAGCTCTTGTTGAATACTTGTAACCTGTTGCTTTTATAAGGTCAAGTACTTCTGCTGTCTTAGTAGCTCCATGTGTATTAATAACTTTTTCAAGAATCTTCTTTAACTCTTTCTTTCTAACCAAATAATCAACTTCAAGCTTATTCTCGTTACCAGGAATGCTTCTGTCAACGATTCCAAGGTCCTGAGGAATAATTTCATTGAAAAGGAATCTTCCTAATGTTGAGTTAATATTTGTAGAAATCTCTGTTCCATCTTCTGCAACAGATGTAACTCTTACAATAATCTTAGAATGTAATGTGATTATTCCATTCTCATAAGCAAGAATTGCTTCATTAACATTCTTAAAGAATTTGCCTTCTCCCTTAGCTCCTTCTCTTTCCTGTGTGAGGTAGTAAATACCAAGTACCATATCCTGTGAAGGTACTGCTACAGGACCACCATCTGATGGCTTAAGAAGGTTATTAGGTGAAAGTAAAAGGAAACGACATTCTGCCTGTGCTTCTACTGATAATGGAAGATGCACGGCCATCTGGTCACCATCGAAGTCGGCATTGAACGCTGTACATACCAATGGATGAAGCTTAATTGCCTTACCTTCTACAAGAATTGGTTCAAATGCCTGAATACCAAGTCTGTGGAGTGTCGGAGCACGGTTAAGCATAACCGGATGTTCCTTAATAACGTCTTCAAGAACGTCCCATACCTCAACTTCAAGCTTTTCTACCATCTTCTTAGCACTCTTTATATTGTGTGCAGTTCCGTTAGCAACGAGTTCTTTCATAACAAATGGTTTGAAAAGCTCGATAGCCATTTCCTTTGGAAGACCACACTGGTAAATCTTAAGTTCCGGTCCAACTACGATAACCGAACGACCTGAGTAGTCAACTCGCTTACCGAGAAGATTCTGACGGAAACGTCCCTGTTTACCTTTTAACATATCTGATAAAGACTTTAATGCTCTGTTACCAGGACCTGTTACAGGACGTCCTCTTCTACCGTTATCGATTAATGCATCAACTGCTTCCTGAAGCATTCTCTTTTCGTTACGAACGATAATCTCAGGAGCTCCTAATTCCATCAATCTTGCAAGACGGTTATTTCTATTGATAATTCTTCTATACAAATCATTTAAGTCTGAAGTTGCAAATCTTCCACCATCAAGCTGTACCATTGGTCTTAAATCCGGTGGAATTACAGGTACAACATCAAGAATCATCCATTCAGGCTTGTTACCTGATTCTCTAAATGCTTCAACAACTTCAAGTCTCTTAATAATTCTTGCTTTCTTCTGTCCTGATGCATCCTTAAGCTCTGCCTTGAGTTCCTCAGAATCCTTTTCAAGGTCAATATCTGCAAGTAATTCTTTAATAGATTCTGCACCCATTCCTACACGGAAGCTGCTTCCGTATTTCTCGTATGCATCTACATATTCTTTTTCTGTAAGAACCTGCTTCTTAGATAAGTCTGTATCACCCGGATCCAATACTATATATGAAGCAAAATACAATACTTTTTCAAGAACTCTTGGAGAAAGGTCAAGTATAAGACCCATTCTGCTTGGAATTCCCTTAAAATACCAGATATGAGATACAGGAGCTGCAAGCTTAATGTGTCCCATACGCTCTCTACGTACACTTGCTTTAGTAACTTCTACGCCACATCTGTCACAGACAACACCTTTGTATCTTACTTTCTTGTATTTTCCACAATGACATTCCCAGTCCTTGCTTGGTCCAAAAATCTTCTCACAGAACAGACCTTCTCTTTCAGGCTTAAGTGTTCTGTAGTTGATTGTCTCAGGCTTTAATACTTCTCCGTGTGACCATTCGAGAATCTTCTCAGGAGATGCAAGACCAATCTTAATCGAGTCGAATGTTATCGGCTGATATATTTCGTTATTGTTATTTTCTGCCATTTCTGCTCTCCCTTCTATTCTTCACCATCATACATTTCATCAGCATACATATCGTATTCGTCGATATCATCTTCTATGCTTTCAAGCTCTTCGCCTACAAATTCCTGTTTCTGGAATCCGTACTGTCCCAGAGGCTCTTCGTATCCATATGCCTGCTTATCGTTAAGCTCAGATATATTAGATGATTCCTCATCTGCATATCCGATATTTTCTTTAATGTCTACTTCCTGTCCTTCTTCATCAAGTACCTTAACATCAAGACCAAGAGATCTTAATTCTTCAAGGAGTACCTTGAATGACTCAGGAATACCTGGTTCAGGAATATTATCACCCTTAATAATTGCCTCATATGTCTTAACACGTCCTACAACGTCATCTGACTTAACTGTAAGGATTTCCTGAAGTGTATATGACGCACCATATGCTTCAAGTGCCCATACTTCCATTTCTCCAAAACGCTGTCCACCAAACTGCGCTTTACCACCAAGTGGCTGCTGTGTTACTAATGAGTAAGGACCTGTTGAACGTGCATGAATCTTATCATCAACAAGGTGATGAAGTTTAAGATAATGCATGTGTCCGATTGTTACAGGACTGTCAAAATATTCACCTGTTCTACCATCACGAAGTCTTACCTTACCATCTCTTGAGATAGGCACACCCTTCCATTCTGCTCTATGGTCAAGGTTATCGCCAAGATATTTCATAAGATCTGCATCAATCTTATCTTCCCATTTTGTCTTGAACTCATCCCATTCCATATTTACATAATCATTAGCAAGATCAAGTGTATCCATGATATCACTTTCGTTAGCTCCGTCAAATACAGGAGTTGAAATCTTAAATCCAAGTGCTCTTGCCGCAAGACTTAAGTGAATCTCAAGGACCTGACCAATGTTCATACGTGAAGGTACACCCAATGGATTCAATACGATATCAAGTGGGCGTCCATTTGGAAGATATGGCATATCTTCTACAGGAAGAATACGTGAAACTACACCCTTGTTACCATGACGTCCCGCCATCTTATCACCAACAGAAATCTTTCTCTTCTGGGCAATATAGATACGAACTGACTGGTTAACTCCAGGATTAAGGTCATCACCATTTTCTCTTGTAAATACCTTCGCATCAACTACAATACCATATTCTCCATGTGGTACTCTGAGTGATGTATCTCTAACTTCTCTAGCCTTTTCACCAAAGATAGCTCTTAATAATCTTTCTTCTGCAGTAAGTTCTGTTTCTCCCTTAGGAGTTACCTTACCTACAAGAATGTCTCCGGCACGAACCTCAGCACCAATTCTTATGATACCTCTTTCATCAAGGTCCTTCAGTGCATCATCACCAACGCCAGGAACTTCTCTTGTAATCTCTTCAGGTCCTAACTTAGTATCTCTTGCTTCTACTTCATATTCTTCAATATGAACTGATGTGTATACATCATCTCTTACAAGTCTTTCACTAAGAAGAACCGCATCTTCGTAGTTGTAACCTTCCCATGTCATAAATCCGATAAGAGGGTTCTTACCTAACGCAATTTCACCATTAGATGTTGATGGTCCGTCTGCAATAACCTGATTCTTCTCAATCATATCACCCTTAGTAACAATAGGTTTCTGATTGTAGCAGTTACTCTGGTTGCTTCTTGCAAACTTAGTAAGCTTATATACATCCTTAGTTCCGTCTACTCTTCTGATTACAATCTCTGTAGATGTAGCCTTATCAACCACACCGGCTTCTGTTGCAACAACACAAGCTCCTGGGTCTACGGCAGCCTTATATTCCATACCTGTACCAACAACAGGTGAATCTGTTGTCAAAAGAGGTACTGCCTGACGCTGCATGTTAGATCCCATAAGAGCACGGTTAGCATCGTCGTTCTGAAGGAATGGAATCATAGATGTAGCAACTGAGAATACCATCTTAGGTGATACGTCCATTAAGTCAATCTTGCTCTTCTCGAACTCTGATGTCTCTTCTTTATAACGACCTGATACTGTATTTCTTACAAAATATCCGTTCTCATCCAATTCAGCATTAGCCTGTGCTACATAGAAATTATCTTCCTCATCTGCAGTAAGATATCTAACTTCCTCTGTAACTCTTGGATTCTTAGGATCTGTCTTATCTACAACACGATATGGAGCCTCTACAAAGCCATACTCATTAATTCTTGCATATGTAGCAAGTGAGTTAATAAGACCGATGTTAGGTCCTTCAGGTGTCTCAATAGGACACATTCTTCCATAATGTGTATAATGTACGTCTCGAACTTCGAATCCGGCACGGTCTCTTGAAAGACCACCAGGTCCTAATGCTGAAAGACGTCTCTTATGTGTAATTTCACTAAGTGGATTATTCTGATCCATAAACTGTGACAACTGTGAACTTCCGAAGAACTCCTTAACTGCAGCTGTAACAGGCTTAATGTTAATTAATGTCTGTGGTGACGCACCTTCAAGGTCCTGAGTTGTCATTCTTTCCCTTACAACTCTTTCCATTCTTGAAAGTCCGATTCTGTACTGATTCTGTAATAATTCACCTACAGCACGAATACGTCTGTTACCAAGGTGATCGATATCATCCTTAGTTCCAATACCATACTCAAGGTGGATATTGTAGTTAATAGACGCAATAATATCATCAACTGTTATATGTTTAGGAACAAGGTCTACGGCATTCTTCTTAATTGCATCCTTAATATCCTCAGCTGACTCATTCTCATTAAGGATATTCTTAAGAACAGGATAGTAAACTGCTTCTGTAATTCCAAGTTCTTTTGCTTCTTCCTTGGTAATATCAACATGCGCTGTGATATCAACCATCATATTAGAAAGCACTTTAACTTTTCTGTCTTCAACAGCAAGAAATACATAAGGAACCGCTGCATTCTGGATAGCAAGAGCTGTTTCTTTAGATACAACATCGCCTGCTGCTGCAATAATTTCACCTGTAGACATATCAACTACGTCTTCTGCAAGCTTGAAGCCTGTGATTCTGTTCACAAAGTTAAGTTTTTTATTAAATTTATAACGACCTACCTTAGCAAGATCGTATCTTCTTGGGTCAAAAAACATTGCATTAACAAGACTTTCCGCGCTATCCACTGAAAGAGGTTCACCCGGACGAATCTTCTTATATAACTCTAAAAGACCCTCTTCATATCCACCGTTAGGATTCTTCTCTGTAACTGAAGGGTCCTTAAGAAGACTCGCTTCAATCTTAGGCTCATCACCGAAAAGCTCGCGAATCTCTGCATTAGTACCAAAACCAAGAGCTCTTACAAGCACTGTTACAGGTACCTTTCTTGTTCTATCTACACGCACCGAAAATACATCATTAGAGTCTGTCTCATACTCTAACCACGCACCTCTGTTAGGGATTACAGTACATGAATATAAGGTCTTACCAATCTTATCATGTCCGATTTCGTAATAAATACCAGGCGAACGAACAAGCTGACTTACTATTACTCGTTCTGCACCATTAATTACGAATGTTCCGGTAGCTGTCATCAATGGGAGGTCTCCCATGAAGATATCATGCTCCTTAATTTCGTCTGTCTCTTTGTTGTAAAGTCTTACCTTTGCCTTGAGCGGAGCTGCATAAGTAGCATCTCTCTCTTTGCATTCTTCAATAGAATACTTTACATCATCTTCACATAATACAAAATCTACAAATTCCAGACTAAGATGTCCGCTGTAATCTGTGATTGGTGAGATGTCTTCAAAAACCTCTTTGAGTCCTTCATCTAAAAACCACTTATATGAGTTCTTCTGCACTTCGATAAGATTAGGCATATCGAGTACTTCTTTCTGTTTTGAATAACTCATTCTGATGTTTTTACCGAAATTCTTAGGACGTAATCTGTTCTTTTCCATTGACGTTGTCACCCCTTGCGCTTTCTATAATAATATTAAATGCCTATCAGCCGATACTAATCCAGCATAATAAAGCATTGTCCATAATAGCACAATCTTTTTTTATTGTCAACAACTTTTTTACAAACTTTAACATAAAAGAAGCCCTGCTATTTGCAGAGCTTCATTAAATACTATTCTTATATTAAATTACTTTAATACAACCTTAGCGCCTTCAGCTTCAAGTTTCTTCTGAATATCTTCAGCTTCTTCCTTAGATGCGCCTTCCTTAATTGTCTTAGGAGCTCCATCAACGAGATCCTTAGCTTCTTTAAGGCCAAGTCCTGTAAGTTCACGAACAACCTTGATAACCTTAACCTTAGCTTCTCCAGCTGATTCTAATACTACGTCGAATTCAGACTTCTCTTCTTCAGCTGCTGCGCCAGCACCTGCTGCTGCAACTACAACACCTGCTGCTGCAGATACGCCAAATTCTTCTTCACATGCCTTTACAAGGTCATTTAATTCTAATACTGTTAACTTTTTGATTTCTTCGATAAATTCCTGAGTTGTCATTTTAAAATCCTCCATTTAAAAAATTGTTTTCTGATTGTTATAAATTACGCTTCGTTCTTTTCAGCAATCTGCTTAATAACACGAGCGAAGTTTGCAACTGGTGACTGAATACTTCCAAGTAATCTTCCAAGAAGTTCGTCTCTTGATGGGATAGTAGCGATAACATTAATCTGGTCTTTGCCATAATATGTTCCTGCAACTACACCTGACTTAAGTTCGAGTGCTGGAGCTGTCTTAGCAAAATCGTAAAGGATCTTTGCTGGAGCTGTAGCATCTTCCTTAGAAATTGCAATTGCTGTAGGTCCTTCAAGATCAGCTGTAAGAGCTTCAAATTCTGTTCCGGCAACTGCACGCTTAATCATTGTATTCTTATATACTTTGTATACAACGCCTGCTTCTCTCATTTTCTTACGAAGAATAGTATCCTGTTCAACTGTAAGTCCACGGTAATCTGCGATTACTGCTGCCTGAGCGCCATTAAGCAGTTCAGCGATTTCATCAACTATAGGTTTCTTAATCTCAACCTTTGCCATGAATATGTCCTCCTTATAGTTTGTTATTTAGGAAAGTTCGGAGAACTTTCTAATACATTTAAAAAATGCCTCCCATAGACATAGGAGGCATTCTAAAGCAAATTTACTATAAAATCTCCTCGGCAGGCGTTCTCAACTTATGCCTTACGGCACCTGCTGTCTACGGTAGTGGCTGATATCTCAGCCCAACGAGTGTTATAATATCAGCCCGTTGTTAGTTTGTCAAGTATTTTATTTATTAAAGATACTTTGTTGTGTCAACTTTAACTCCAGGACCCATTGTAGATGTAAGAGTAATGTTCTTAATGTACTGTCCCTTTAATGCTGATGGCTTAGCCTTTACGATAGCTTCCATAACAGCCTTGAAGTTGTCTGCAAGTTTCTCATCGTCGAATGATACCTTACCAATTGCAACGTGAACGATGTTAGTCTTATCAAGTCTGTATTCAATCTTACCAGCCTTAATTTCTGCAATTGCCTTAGCAACATCCATTGTTACTGTACCAGCCTTAGGGTTTGGCATTAATCCCTTAGGTCCGAGTACACGTCCGAGACGACCAACAACACCCATCATATCAGGTGTAGCTACAACAACGTCGAATTCGAACCATCCCTGATTCTGAATCTTTGGAATAAGCTCTTCGCCGCCTACGTAATCTGCTCCGGCTGCTTCTGCTTCTGTAGCCTTAGCTCCCTTAGCGAATACAAGCACTCTTACTGTCTTACCTGTTCCGTGTGGAAGAACTACTGCTCCACGAATCTGCTGTTCAGCGTGACGTCCGTCACATCCTGTTCTAATGTGTGCTTCTACTGTCTCATCAAATTTAGCTGTAGCAGTCTTCTTAACTAATGATACTGCTTCTTCAGCGCTGTAAAGAGTTGCGCGGTCTACTAACTTAGCCGCTTCAACGTATTTTTTACCTCTTTTCATTTCAAAAAAACCTCCTGGTGGTATTTGCGGGTCTTTCCCTCCCACAACTGCAACTGTTTATTATTCTTCTACTGTGATACCCATACTTCTTGCTGTACCGGCTATCATGCTCATCGCTGCCTCAAGAGAAGCTGCATTTAAGTCAGGCATCTTAGTCTCTGCGATTTTCTGAAGGTCAGCCTTAGAAATCTTAGCTACTTTGTTCTTATTAGGAACACCTGATCCTGATTTAATGTTACATGCCTTCTTAAGAAGAACTGCTGCAGGTGGAGTCTTAGTAATAAAACTGAAGCTTCTGTCTGCATAAACTGTAATAACAACAGGGATAACTGTGTCACCCATATCTGCTGTCTTAGCGTTGAACTGCTTTGTAAACTCAACAATGTTTACACCATGCTGTCCAAGTGCTGGTCCAACCGGTGGAGCTGGTGTAGCCTTGCCGGCAGGAATCTGTAATTTGATATAACCTGTTACTTTCTTTGCCATTTTGGCACCTCCTAAAATAATGTGGTGTTTACGGGAATCACCCTCCCACGCAAGTCAAAAAAATGACCGGCTTATCCGGATACCCGGATATTATATATTCGATAAACGGATTACCGTTTTGCGAATCATGTTACATACGACGGATTTCATCAAAACCAAGTTCAACCGGTGTCTCACGGCCAAACATATCTACATTAATAGTTACCGTCTGCTTATTCTCATTGATACTCTTTATCTCTCCAACAGTATCTTCCCATACTCCTGAAATAGCAATGATTGTTTCTCCAATTGCATATTCCACTGTAGTCTTGTTAGCATTGATACCAAGGTTGCGCATCTCAGCTTCTGTAAGCGGAACCGGCTTAGATCCCGGACCAACAAATCCTGTAACGCCTCTTGTATTTCTAACTACATACCATGTGTCATCATTCAAAATCATATGAATCAGTACATATCCCGGAAACATTTTCTTCTGAACCTGTTTTCTGACACCATTCTTCATCTCTACTGCATTCTGTAAAGGAACTGATACTTCAAGAATCTGATCCTGAAGGTTTCTGTTTTCGATAGTCTTCTCAATGTTAGCTTTAACCTTATTCTCATAGCCTGAATATGTATGCACTACATACCAGTTAGCTCCTGACACTTCCATCCAATCACCTTTTCCTTATTTTACAATAAATTGACCTAATCCCATTGTGATTAAAAGATCTAATCCATAAATCACTAAAGCAACAACAACTGAACAAAATAATACAGCTACTGTCTGCTTAAAAAGAGACTGACGGTTAGGCCAGATGATTTTCTTGAATTCAGACTTAACAGATGAGAAGAATCCTGTCTTGCCGGATTTCTTAGCTTTCTTAGAAGCTTTCGCTGTCTTAACAGCTAATTCATCAACCGAAATTTCTTCAATCGACTTCTCGCTGCCAACAATTTCCTTTTCCAAATCACTCATCTTAGCTACCTCTCAAAAATTATTTTGTTTCTTTGTGCATTGTGTGTGACTTACAGAATCTGCAATACTTCTTAGTTTCCATTCTGTCCGGATGAGTCTTCTTATCCTTAGTCATATTGTAGTTTCTCTGCTTGCATTCTGTACAAGCTAATGTAATTTTAACGCGCATAACTTACACCTCCATAATGTGTCTATCTATTAATTTTGGGCATAAAAAAAAAGCCTTTACTTCCCATAGCTTTATCAATATAACATAGTCAAGAT
>JAZQKW010000189.1:0-19250 GCA_045542375.1 Butyrivibrio sp. | reverse complement strand
TCCACAACAATCAGCCTAATCTCAGTAAAAATAATACCGAACTCATCATATAATTCTTCTACATCAGCATTATTAAGCTCATAGATAATGTTATCATCCTGATTAGCTCCCTCTGCTACTTCAATATATTCCTCATCATCTACAGTAAACAATAACTTCCCTTCACTGTTATAGCACGCTTCATTATCGCCTATTTCAATCAGATCATAATAGATAAGAGCATTCAAGCCCCTTGTTTCCAGCATATTAAACTCTGATGTGTGTTTACCTGTTTCTATTTTGATACTAAGTACACCAGGCTCACTCTCTACAAATACCATACGTGCCTCAGTCATTTCTACGTCATAAGTATCTATAAAAGTTTCTCTTTCATCTGGTCTAAGTATGTAGGTAATATTGTCCTCTTCACCTACTCCTTCTTCAAGAACAATTACTCCATAATCATTAATTCTAAAAAGAGCCTTACCCTCAGCATCTCTGCAACCCCCGTAGACAGGATCAAAAATCAACTGTTCATTATGTTCTAACACTTCAATAATTGCTTCTTCCCAATCTGTCAGAGACATCATGTCAACTCCTGTTTTTACTTCAAATGTAACAATCTCATCTTCTGGAACATCCATAAATACTACTCTGTAATATCCCGGACCTTCATATATCGGTAACACACCATTTATTCTAACGTTTGATATATATTGTGAAAAGAATGCATTCTCATCCGTACATTCAAATTGTACAATTGCGTGATATATTTTTCCTTCAAGAAAAGTATAGTTTTCAGGGTCATCAATTTCTGTCGGTGTTCCTTCATATGTATCGAATTCCTCCCATGCAACTACACGTGCCTCATAATCATCACTTTCAGTTACAGCTTCAAGCGAAGGCTTTTGTCCCGGAACAGGTGCTGTTATGTTTGCATTAAGACTTGTTATCTCTTCAAGCGGTTCCTGTCCTGCACCTAATTCCACCTCGTACTCCGGAGAAACAACCGTAACATAAGAATAGTCTGGGAATACCTGTATATCACCCAAGACATTCCATTCTACACCATCTACCTCTACAGTAACTCCATCATCATCAAACTTGTGAGTTAAACCGTCCGCTCCATCAATTCTAATCTGAATACCATAACGGTATGTTCCTTCAGTGAATCTCATTCCATTATTTAGCATATCCCATGAAATACCATCACTATTACGCTTATACCATTGACACATTGAAGGTGCTATTTTTGCCGGTTGACCTACAGTAACTGTAAATTCAGGAAGCTCCATGTAGTCACCATACGCAGGAGTGATATCTCCTGTGGCTGTTGTCATTTCAACTTCGCTTACTACTGTACGTGTTGATGCAAATGCCGACACCGGTAACATACCAACTATCAGCATGCAGCAAAGAATACAGCTAAGCAATTTTACTTTCATCTTCATATACATTTCTCCTTTATATATATTTTTCGATGATTCATTGTATCATTTTACAGCCCGTTTGTCCACATACTTTTAGTATGGGATTGGGTGGTTTTTATAAAAAATGGAGATTATTACACCTTAAACCGATACCCCACGCCCCAGATAGTTTCAATAATCTGGGGTTTGGACGTATTAGTCTCTATCTTATCCCTTATTTTGTTAATATGAACCGTAACGGTGGCAATGTCACCAATCGAATCCATATCCCATATCCTCTGAAACAACTCATCCTTGGAAAACACCCTGTTAGGATTGCTGGCAAGAAATAACAGCAGCTCATACTCCTTGGTCGTAAAGGTCTTTTCCTCCTCGTTCACATACACCCTTCTGGCAGTTTTGTCTATTTTGATACCATGTATTTCAATAATGTCGTTCTTCGGAATAGCTGTTGATATAATCCTTTCATATCTGGCAATATGCGCCTTGACTCTGGCAACCAATTCACTTGGACTGAACGGTTTGGTGATATAATCATCCGCACCAAGAGAAAGCCCTCTTATCTTGTCTATATCATCTCTCTTTGCAGACACCATAAGAATAGGTGTATTTTTCTCTTCTCTTATCCTCTTACAGATTTCAAAACCATCCATTCCCGGAAGCATAAGGTCCAGAATGACAAGGTCATAGTCCTCCTTCATTGCCCTATCAAGTCCCTCGACCCCATCAGCAGCTATTGTGACTTCGAAATCACTTAATTCCAGGTAGTCTTTTTCAAGTTCAGCAATTGCTGTTTCATCTTCAATTATCAAAACTCTTTTCATTAGACTTATTCTCCTTCTTCATAACAATTTTAATGGTCGTGCCCTCGCCTTCCACGCTTTCTGCACCAACCTCTCCACCATGGTCTGATACGATTTTTTTCACAATGGATAGCCCAATTCCGCTTCCACCCTTTTTCGAATTACGGGATACATCCCCTCTGTAAAATCTGTCAAACACATACGGCAGGTTATTCTCACTAATTCCCGCTCCATTATCCTTGATATCAAAATACACATTGTCTTCGTCTTCTTTTATAACAAAAGAAATAACCCCATCCTTTTTATCCATATACTTAATGGAATTTCCTACTATGTTATTAATAACCCTTTTCATCTGCTCCGGGTCCGCAATTATACACGTCTTCTGACTTACACTACTGTCATACTCCAGGACATAATTTAACTCGTCCAGTTCAAGCCTTATATCCCCCACACAATCCGCAAAATAATCCGTCACATTTATCTTCTGGAAATTATATATTATCTTATCCGAATCTATCCTTGAGTAAAATGTAAGCTCATCTATCAGTCTGTCCATTTCACAGGCTTTGTTGTAAATGGTGCGTATATATTTTTCCCTTTTCTCATCAGTTGTTGCAACTCCGTCCCTGATACCCTCCACATAGCCTTTAATTGCCGTTATAGGCGTTTTCAGGTCGTGAGATATGTTACTTATCATCTCTCTGCTGTTAGCGTCCGCTTTCAGCTTCTCGTTAATATTATCCCTAAGTCTGCACCTCATATCATCAAAATCCCTGAACAGGTCAGAAAATTCACTTTTACCCTTAGTATCTATTTCAAAATCCAGATTTCCATTCTTAATATTATCCGTTGCCAGTCTCAATTTATTAATCGGTCTGATAATCGAACGATACAGCCATGCTATAATAACCGAGCTTGTCACAATAATTATAACCACCATGGCTATTCCCGAGTCAGCCGCCATATGCTTTATCTGGGACAATAGGGCACCAAGGTCAATCACAAGGAACACCCTGCCTTCAACTCCATCCTGTACCTCATACTCTACCTGATTAACAAGTAGTTTATAAGTCGGCAGATAACCTACACCCTTTCCATCCTTCACAGGTGCTATTATCCTCTCCTTCATCTCCTCTGAAATATCCTTTCCCTGAAAAAATATTTCTCCTTCTTTTTCAACAATGATATATGCCTTGCGACCCTTAATCCTGCCATTGAGTTCCTTAAGATAGTCCATATCAGCAAGCTTATCCGGCGTATTCTCTGCATTTTCTCTAATCTCAGCAAACTCATCCCTACATATCTTGGATATGAACTGAATAGGATTCATAAATGTTTCATATCCTATGTCTTCTGATTCATACGTTGCCTCTATCTGCTTTAACTTTGCAGAAGAAATTATGGCAAGAACTGCTAACAGCAAAATAATTGGCAGAATAATCATTATTCCAAATGAAAGCTTCAGCTTAGTCGAAATCTTCATATCCTATTCCTCTCATACACAAAAATCCGGGCAGCTTATGCCACCCGGATTAATTTTATCATATATATGACTTGTTAATTATAAATATTTTCTTAAATTTTCCACCTTATCAGTCTTCTCCCATGGCAGATCAAGGTCGTTACGTCCAAAATGTCCGTAAGCAGCAGTCTGCTTGTAAATCGGTCTTCTAAGGTCGAGCATTTTAATAATTCCTGCAGGTCTTAAATCAAAATTCTCTCTGATAATCTCTACAAGCTTAGTCTCGCTTAATTTGCCTGTTCCAAATGTGTTGATATTAACAGACGTAGGACGTGCAACACCAATTGCATATGAAAGCTGTATTTCACATCTGTCAGCAAGCCCTGCCGCTACGATATTCTTAGCAACATATCTTGCTGCATAGGCAGCCGAACGGTCAACCTTAGTGCAATCCTTTCCAGAAAAAGCACCACCGCCATGTCTTGCGGCTCCACCATATGTATCAACAATAATCTTACGTCCGGTAAGACCTGAATCTCCGTTAGGTCCTCCGATTACAAATCTTCCCGTAGGATTGATATATATCTTAGTATCTGCATCAACCATTGCAGGGTCAACTATTGCATCAATTACATACTTACGAACGTCAGCATGAATCTGTTCCTGTGTAACATCTGCTGCATGCTGTGATGATACAACGATAGCATCAAGTCTTACAGGCTTGCTGTTCTCATCATATTCTACAGTAACCTGTGTCTTGCCATCCGGTCTTAAGTAAGAAAGAGTACCATCCTTACGCACCTTGGTAAGCTGCTTTGAAAGCTTCTGTGCAAGAGCTGCTGAGTATGGCATATATTCCTCTGTCTCGTTGGTTGCATAACCAAACATCATACCCTGGTCACCTGCTCCAACATCAGCGTCATCATCTTCACCATTCTTAGCTTCAAGCGCCTTGTCTACACCCATTGCAATATCAGTTGACTGCTTATCAAGGGATACAAGTACTGCACATGTATTACCATCAAAGCCCTTCTCTGAGCTGTCATATCCAATTTCAACAACTGTATCTCTTACAATCTGAGTGAAATCCACATTAGCCTTAGTTGTAATCTCTCCCATTACCATTACAAAACCTGTATTAGTACAAGTCTCACAGGCAACTCTTGAGTATGGGTCCTGTGCATATAAAGCATCAAGAACGGCATCACTTATCTGGTCGCAGATTTTGTCAGGATGTCCTTCTGTAACTGATTCTGAAGTAAATAAAAATCTTTCCATATTTTTTTCTCCTTGTCTGTATATTCGATAAAATAAAAACGAGTCCATTTCCTTACAAAATGGACTCGATTGTTTTAACTAAAAAATCAACTCCACTTATTGCTCGAATTGCTTCGCTCAGGATGGCACCTTCCTTACGGGGTTGCCGTGACTTCACAGATCCTATGTATCTCCATCACTCTGAATAAGCAGGATTATGTCTTATGAACTTGTCTTCTATGAGTATTGTATAACCCATATATAATTTCGTCAATAGAATTATTTTCTAAATATTTTGTTTCTTAATACAAAAAGTGTTATGCATCCCGCAATAACAACAATTACTATTGCCGCATTGCGCCACTGTGCCGCCGTAATCTGACTAAGGTTAAAGCATCTGATATTAATCCACATCTGATTAATATTTTCATTAGCCTCTTTGTCAAAATATCCCATTACCGCACTTCTGGCAATGACCTCACTCTTCGGATACTGTGCCGAAAGCTGTCTGAACTGCTGCTCCTCCGGTGCTACAATGATGTAATCCTCGTCCGCATCATCACCTGAGAAAAAATATCCAACCGGATATTCAATAACGGCTTCTTCATCCTCCTCTGCACCATAGCACCATTCCGCATACTCATACACAAGAGGGCTTTCTCCACCTGCAATTACTGAAGTATAACCGATGTAATACATATTTCTGACTACATTATCAGTTCTTGACATAAAGTTAATAAACGCCTCTGCCGCATGCTTTCTGTCCTCATCCCCGTCAATTCCTGATTTCAGCATTACCCATCCGTCAAACCAGAGATTGGTACACTCACGGGGTGTTGCCCAGTTAAGATATACATCATCTTCCTCAGCCTGGTCCAGAGCATATACTCCATCTCCTGACCACTGAAGATTAGCCAGTATTTTGCCGGTAACCATATCCGATTTACCGCTGTCAGTTTCAAAGGAATATACATTTCCTCTGATTTCCTTGAGAAGCGCTTCTGCCTTATCCACAGTCTCCGGACTTGTGTCGTTCATTACTGCAGCAAGTCTTGAGGAATAATCATCTCCGCTACGGAATTCCTCTGACATAAGCAATTCCTTATTAAGAATTCCCAATGTAGGAAAAAGTGCATCTCTAACATTGTCCTTTATAGTAACCTGACGATAAAAATCTCTGTTAGTCAGTAACGACCAGGTAGAGGCTTCCTCAACAGATACTTTTTCCGGATTATACACAAAGCCTGTAATACCCCACATATAGCCGGCAGCGTATTTTGCCCATGCCTCACCATTAATGCTGTTACTCTCAAACACATCCTTTATGTACGGCGAAACTCCCTGTACATAATAGTTGTGCTCTTTCCCGTTATCGAAAAAGTCATCTGAGAGAGGCTCAAGCTGATTCTCAGCCATAAGCTTCATAATCATATAGTCAGAAGGACACACAAGGTCAAAAGTATCACCAAGAGTCAGCTGGCTGTACAACTCTTCATTGGTACCAAAGCAGGAATATTCGACTTTGACTTTTTTGCCATAGGTCTCTTCGTACCATGCTTCGAAATCCTCCACCATACTGCTGTCCCCGAATATTTCCTGACTGTCAAGGTCAATGACCTCATCCTCTCCCCAGTCACCCTCGTCTATATATTCTTCCCAGTTACATACTCTGAGCGTAATAGTCTCCTCTGCCCCATGGACATCCTTTTGCGAAACCATAAATACAGGTGCCGCAACAAGAAGCCCAAGGATAAAAGAACCTACTCTAAATATCTTTTTTCTCATGCTTGCCACCCGCCTTTCTCGCAGACATAATGTTACTTCCAATAACAAACATTACAATCAGGACAAAAATCAGCGTTGAAAGCGCCCATAAAGCCGTCTTGATTTCCGTATGTGACCCTCTGGTCGCGTTGTACACATAAGTACTGATAGTATCGAATGTAGCCGGTTTGGTGTAAGTTGTTATGAAATAATCATCTAACGACAATGTTACTGCCAGGAAAAAACCTGATGTTACTCCGGGCATAATCTGAGGCATTACCACCTTAAAAAGTGCCTGTCTTGCATTGGCTCCCAAATCGAGAGCAGCTTCATACAGGCTGTGGTCCATCTGCTTAAGCCTTGGTATTACCGAAAGGTATACAAATGGTGCCGACAGAACAACATGTCCTGCTACAAGAGGAATATATGTCTCCTTGCCGATACCAAGCACTACAATCAAAAGCACACAAATAGAGAAACCGGTTACTACGTCTGCATTTACTACCGGCACCTGATTGGCAGTCTGCACCAGTCTTTTTGCAAATTTCTTTGAATAGAAAGACCCGATTGCCCCAAATGTACCCAGTATTGTCGCAAGAATTGCAGAACCCAGTGCCAGTGTCACTGTTCCGCCAATCATTCTTGTAAGTTCAGGTGTTGTAAAAAGGGTAACATAATTCTGCATTGAAAAATTACCCTTTGAACCGATTGTTGCCGTATCCGTAAAACTATACACCGCAAGGATAAGTATAGGCAGATACATAAACATAAGGACCAAGGCCATCCAGGCACCCCGTACTATTTTTTTCATCATAATACAGCCTCCTTATTCGATTCTTCTTCACTAAAGCCGTTGGTAGCCCATGTAATCACGAAAATAATAAGCAGTAATACAAGGGATATCATTGAGCCGGAATTCCAGTCGTAGGCATTAAAATAGCTTCCGATAAGACTTCCCATAATGTAAGTACTGTTATAAAGCATATCCAGTACAACATAGTTGGTCATCGCAGGTAAAAATACCATCATTACGCCACTTATTATTCCGGGAACTGAAAGTGGCAGTGTTACCTTAGTAAATACGGTAACCCTGTCCGCACCCAGGTCGCTTGCAGCCTCAAGAAGGCTATTGTCAAGCTTGCTGATGGAATTATATAATGGCAAAATCATAAACGGCAGGAAATCATATGTCATTCCAATCACCGTATTGAGGAACGGATAAAATGACAGATTACCTTCTATAACCGTGAGAATCTCCTTAAGTGCCGCAATTCTCAAGGTAAAATTAATCCACATCGGTGTAACAAAAAGCATAAGAAGAACTGATTTTCTCTTCATTTTGCTTCTGGCAAGAATATATGCCACAGGGTATGCAATTACAAGGCACACCAAAGTTGTTGTCACTGCAACTGCAAGGCTGTAACATAATGTTCCGATTGTGTTAGGGCTTGTAAAAAACCCTGTAAGGTTATCTAATGTAAATTTGCCCTCACCATTGGTAAAAGCATAGTATATTACTACTAACAGCGGTGCTATAACAAAGATGATAAGAAACGCCGCATACGGTATACATAACTGTTTCCTTGAAAAACGAAATTTCATTCGTGTTTCCTCCTTATGTCTCATCTCTAAATGTCAGTTCAATACTTTCCTTCGGAATAATAACACTGACATAATCGTCCTCGTTCCATAAGTATTCATCATGAAGGTGAATATCTTCTTCATTCTTGGTTCGTACCACATAATGATAATGGTCACCCTTGTAAATAAGTGAAATAATATTACCACAGGTTCCTCCTGCTTCAGTATCATCGCTCATCCTACCCGCTGATACAGGCACCTTAACATTAACCTCCACACCTGCTGTATATATTTCATTACCGTCTTCATCAACAAGACAGCCGTTCTCATCAATCTTAGAACCCGGATACAATTTGACTATATCACACTCAAATTCTCCATCAGCAAACATAACCGTATAATCCTTGGTAAGTTCACCCTCGTAGACATTAAGATTAGTCTCTGCAGGAATTACATGAATTCCGTCCGGCTCTATACACATACCAATAGTGCTTCCTACGACTGCATTTCTGGTACTCTGAATAACAATCTCATTAGCACCGGCTTCCACAATTATCTCATAATGCATTCCCTTAAAAATAACAGAGTTTACCATACCCGTAATTGTACCCTTGTCCGGCTCTGTCATAATAATATCCTCCGGACGGATAACCGCGTCTACCTTGGTTCCTGCCGGAATATCATCAAGACAGTCAAATTCTGCCCCACAGAATTTTACCTTCTTCTTAGAAGTCATTTTGCCCGTAAAAATATTACTCTCTCCGATAAAGTCAGCCACAAATACATTATTTGGCTCATTATAAATCTCTTCCGGAGTTCCAACCTGCTGAATTACACCGTCGGACATAACAACCACCTTATCAGACATAGTAAGCGCCTCTTCCTGGTCATGTGTAACGTATATAAATGTAATTCCAAGCTCCTTATGCATAGCCTTAAGCTCAAGCTGCATTTCCTTACGCATTTTAAGGTCCAAAGCCCCAAGAGGCTCGTCAAGAAGAAGAATCTCCGGCTCATTAACAATAGCTCTTGCAATGGCAATTCTCTGCTGCTGTCCACCTGAAAGTGTTGACACGCTTCTCTTCTCAAAACCTTCAAGGTCAACCACCTCAAGGGCGTGCTTTACCTTTTCAGCGATTTCTTTTTTAGTATATTTATTCTGTAACTTCAGTCCAAAAGCAATGTTGTCAAAAATATTAAGATGAGGAAAAAGTGCATACCTCTGGAATACCGTATTAATCGGTCTCTTATTAGGGGGCAGTTTACTGATATCCTCTCCGTTAAGTAATATTTTTCCCTCCGTAGGAAGCTCAAATCCTGCTATCATACGAAGTGTTGTTGTTTTACCACATCCTGATGGACCTAAGAAGGTAACAAACTCACCCTTCTTAACCTCAAGATTGAAATCTTCGACAGCCACATAACTGTCTTCAAAACATTTTTTAATTCCTTTTAATTCAATAATGTTTTCCGATACGCTCATATCTACCGTAACTCCAATCCTAATCTGTAGTTATTAAAAATTTAGAAAAAAAGAACAGCGTATGTCAAGTTGCTTTTCGTTCCCTGACTACTCTGTCCTTCGTTCCTGGCTTTAAATATTGATTTCCTATGAAACAGAAAATTCAAATTTCCTTACATCCTTCTCACATTCTGCCTTAATAATATCGGCACCGATTTTACGAAGCTTATCTTCAAAATCTTCATATCCTCGCTCAATGTATTTAATATCATCAACGTAAGTAAATCCTTCTGCTACCAAACCACTTATTACTAATGCCGCTCCTGCTCTCAAATCCGGTGCCGCTACCTGCGCTCCGGTAAGTCTGTCTCCACCATTGATAATAGCTGTGTTGCCTTCAACCTTAATGGTTGCGCCCATTCTTGCCAATTCATCCACATACTTAAACCTGTTCTCCCAAATACTCTCAGTAACAATACTTGTTCCTTCGCAGCATGTCAGAAGAACTGTCATCTGTGGCTGCATATCCGTTGGAAATCCCGGATATGGTAATGTCTTAATATTGGTATGTGAAAGCTTGCCTGTACCTACAACACGAACTGCTTCATCATATTCATCTACCTGACATCCCACTTCTACAAGCTTAGCTGTAATAGCCTCAAGATGCTTAGGTATAACATTGTTAATCAACACATTTCCACCTGTAACAGCCGCAGCCACCATAAAAGTTCCTGCTTCTATCTGGTCCGGTATTATTGAATATGTTGTTCCGTGAAGTCTTTCCACACCTTTAATTCTAATTACATCTGTTCCTGCACCCTTAATATTTGCACCCATGCAGTTAAGGAAGTTGGCCACATCTACTACATGCGGCTCCTTGGCTGCATTCTCAATAATTGTGTTGCCTTCCGCCATACAGGCGGCTAACATAATATTAATAGTTGCTCCAACTGTTACAACGTCCATATATATATGTCCGCCGGACAAATTATCTGCTTCCGCACATATCATTCCATGTTCGATTTCAACATTAGCTCCAAGTGCCTTGAATCCCTTGATGTGCTGGTCAATCGGTCTGCTTCCTATGTTACATCCACCCGGAAGTGCCACCTGGGCATTGCCCTTCTTACCTAACAAAGCACCAAGCAAATAATATGACGCTCTAATTTTCTTAATATATTCGTAATCAACTGTTGTTGAGTAAATCGTGCTGCCGTTAATCTTAAATGTGTGTTTATCAACTCGTTCAACAATTGCTCCAATGTCCTTAATCGCATCCAGAACAATCCTGGTATCCCTTACATCTGGGACATTTTCTATAGTAACTGCCTCATCTGCCATTATTGCGGCTGCAAGTATTGCAAGTGCTGCGTTCTTAGCACCACTTATCATTACCTCTCCTTCGAGACGGTTACCACCTTTGATAACATACTGCTCCATCTTGCACCTCTATATATTGCGTATCTTATGACACGTTTATATATTATAGCATAAAATACCCTTTTGTAAACTAATTATTTTAATTATATTAAAAAACCTGCGGTGAAATCTCACCGCAGGTCATAAAATCAATATTTACTGAACATATAATAACGGATTAACATTAACACCATTTATAAACAACTCTAAATGTAAATGTGGTCCCGTACTGTATCCTGTACTTCCCGAATATCCGATTACCTGTCCCTGTCTTACTGCCTGTCCGTATGTTACCGGAATAGAACTCAAGTGTGCATATCTTGACTTATTACCATCATGATGTACAATCTCAACACAATATCCGTAATTGCCCCACCATCCGGCATATGAAACTGTTCCTGTAGATGTTGCCTTAACAGCTGTTCCTAATGGAACGTACCAGTCAACACCTGTATGTACTCCAGGCTTTGGATCTGTTCTATATCCCCAATGCGATGTTACCATATTACTGTTAACCGGCTTGAGGAATGTTGGAGGAGTAAGTGTTCCTCTCTCTATAACTGTAGGATCTGATTCCTTAATAATTGTCTCGCTAATAATTTCTCTGCCTGTCTCAACACCGTTAACATATGTTACCAATGCAACAACGTTTCTCTCGCCCGGTGTTCCCTGATGAACTACATTCTCAATACCCTCGTATAATGAATTATTGTCAACATATCTTACAGGGGCATTGTATGTCTCATCATATGACTTCTCTTCAATAATCTGTACTGAAATCTCTGATGCTGGGACTGTTACTACAAGCACATCACCAGGATAAATCGCTGTATTAACTGAAAGTCCATAGTTCATAGCAAAAAGCTCTTCCATTGTTATGTCATGCTTTCTTGCTATAGAAGAGAGACAGTCTCCCGATACAACTGTATATGTATCCTTCTCCATATGTTCTTTTGTAATAAGTTCATATGCTTCGTCAACTGTTAATACATCAGCTTTACTCTGCTTAGTCTCAATAATCTCAATACTTTCAACGAATTCTACGGAAATAATTCCTTCCGTGAACACGATATCATCCTTAGTAAGTTCTGTAAGACTTCCTGTTCCATTCACTGATGAAAGAACCTGAGCCGCGTCATTAACAGTCTTGTCAGCCGATACAAAGTTAGTTGTATATGCTACATAACCATGCAGCTCCTGTCTGTTAAGTTCTACAGTAAATCCCTTAGAATCACTGTACTTGTCCTTAACTCTTTCAAGAAGTTCAGAAACCTCATCCATTGTGGCAAGTGTTACCGTAAAATCATCTACTCTTACGGTATATGCTGTCTCACTCTTGTCCATTGTAACGACTCCGTCTACAAGAGTCTCATACATGCTGTCCTTAAGCTGTGACTGTGTCATAACAGCACCACCGGTTGATTCTTTATTAAATTCAAGATCAGTCTCAATCAATACAAGACCATCACTATTATTTCCTAACTGAGTTCTTACATCAAGAAGTGCATTCTCTGCAATTGATGCGTCACTTACATATCCGATTTCCTCACCATTGAGAACTACCATATATCTGGCACTCGGAGTGTATGTGTTACCATCCGCAGCTACCTTCTTAACAAAAGGAATAGCAACAAGCAAAAATATAACTGCAATAACTGCTGTTTTGGCATATGACATATATAGTTTCTTATACTGTTTCAAATGTTTCACTGCGTTTCCTCATAATTTCTTAATAAATGTAATAAATTCGTAACAATTAGAATTCTAACACCTAATTATTGGTTTGTAAACCCCTTTATACTAAATTATTTAGGAAAAATCACGTTTTTCACGCATTGTTCACAAAAAAAGACATTATTTTTACAATTATTTCCTCAATACTCATCTTATCGACATTAAGTGTAATATCCGCATACCGCTCGTACAAAACACATCTTTCCTCGTATAGCTCCTTAAGTGTCTGACTTTTTTTCATGGCTACACCACGTCCCACAAGATTAGAAAGTCGCGAATCAATCGTCTCAAAGGATGCCTTCATATATAGTACGGTTCCTATATTTCTAAAATGCTCCATTGCCTCAGTTCCGTACACAGCACTTCCACCTGTTGCAAGAACCGTCCGCTTCACATCTATCTTCGAATTAATATTATTTTCAACCTCTATAAATCCGTCATTACCCTTTTCCTCTATTATCTCACTTAAAAGTCTGCCCTCTGTCTGCTGAATAACCAAATCTGAATCCACAAAATGGTAGCCCAGTGCTTTGGCAAGTACAACCCCCACGCTGCTCTTGCCCACACCCGGCATTCCAATTAAAATTATATTATCTTTCAATTCTTCTTCCTCACCGAATAACCAAAAGTTCCTATCTTTTCTCCAAGTGTATAATACTCACCATGAGAATATGTCACAAGTTCTGAATCATTAAGATTGAATTTGTTGTTCTCATCCATATACTTATCATCAATTGTTACATTAACAATCTCTGCAATAAACATATCATGTGAACCAAGCTTTTTACACTCAACCACCTTGCACTCAAGGTTGACCGGACTTTCTGCAATACCTACAGCCTTAATCTTCTGTGACGGAAGCGGTGTAAGCTTCATTTCCTTAAACTTGTCCACATCTCTTCCTGACCTGACCCCACAATAATCTGTTGCATATGCAAGGTCCTTAGTTACAAGATTGATTACAAATTCACCTGTTTCTTCTATTATGTTATGTGAATATCTCTCCGGCCTTACGGATATTGACACCATAGCAGGGTCTGAGCATATCGTTCCGGCCCATGCAACCGTTACAATATTAGGTGTTTCATTATCTCTGTTACAGCTTACCATAACAACCGGCAGTGGATATAACATATTACCCGGTTTCCAATTCTGTTTTCCCATTATATTACCTCTTTACTGGTTAATTTCCATCATAAGCTCAGGAACTACCTGTTTCTTACGCGATACAACCTTAGGCAGCTTCACAACACCATCCTTGCCCTGTCTGCCAAAAGCCCTTTCTGCAAGCTCCTCTGCCCCTTCTCCTACACACAGAAGCTCTGTACTATGCTGTAAAATATTAGTAAGCATAAAATAAAGCATGTTCACATCAAAGGATGCATACTGTTCCTTCATATATGAATATATCTTCTTCTTAACCTGTGTAAGCTCTTCTCCATCCATGCATGATACCTGACCAATTCCAAAAGTAACATCGCCCATGGAAAATCTCTTGTAATCTCCTGTAAAAAGTTCTTTCGCAGTCTTCTCACTAAGGTTACTTCCTGCAAAGAACATTTCCTGTGCATGCTCTTTCATCTTAATTCCTGCAATCTTGGCAAGGGTCTTAGCTGCTTCCTTATCTACATCCGTACATGTAGGTGAGCTGAGCAATAAAGTATCCGACAAAATAGCGGAACACATAAGATACGCCATTGTCTCGTCAATCTCAATACCTGCCTCAACATACATATTATAAATAATAGTTGCAGTGCATCCTACAGGACGATTAAAGAAAAATACCGGCTGAATAGTCTCAACTCCACCAAGTCTGTGATGGTCTATTATCTCAAGTATGTATGTATCTTCAATTCCCTTAACGGCCTGCTTTGCTTCATTGTGGTCTACAAGAATCAGATTCTTCTTGCCGGAACCAAGGAGACTTCTCCTCGAAATCATTCCCTCATAATTACCATTCTTATCAAGAACCGGGAAATCTCTAAATCTTGTCTCCATCATTACCTTACGAATATCATCCACAAAATCATCCAGTCTAAACGTAACCAGATTCTCTTTCTTCATTATATAATCTACCGGAATACTCTGAAAAATCAGACGTGATACCGTAAACGCATCATGTGGCGAAGTAATAATTGTACATCCATACTCTGATGCAAGTCTGGATATGGTAATTGAAACAGGTGCCTTATCACATATTACAAGGCAGCCTGCCCCCATTTCAATGGCACACAACTGAGCTTCGTATCTGTTACCAAGAATTACCACGTCACCGGTCTCTATACTCTCTTCAAGAATATCCGGTGTTGTTACTGCGGTAATAATCTTACCTCTGACACATGGTCTCTTAGAATCCGTACATACAACCTTGCCCTCCAAGGTCTCTGCAATCTGTTTATATGTAGTCTGTGATGCTTCAAGAATATTATTATCATACACATCCATATATGACTTAGCGATATCCGTAATAGTAATAAGCCCTTCTAACTTCTTATTCTTAACTACCGGCAATGTCCCTACTTTAATTTCCTTCATAAGGTTCCATGCATTTTTTAGAGAAATCGATGACTTAACACTATCTGTTTTCTTAATCTGCAAGTCACATGCCTGCACACGCACATCCTGAAGAAGCGGTGGTTGTGTTATTCCCTTTTTCTTAAGTACGTACTGTGTCTCTTCATTAAGCTTGCCTGCTCTGAAAGGACGATAATTATCCGTACCTGTAATCAGATTTTTGAAATTGGCATACGCGATTGCCGAACATATTGAATCTGTGTCCGGGTTACGATGTCCTACAACATATACCTCACTCATTGTTCCATACCTTTCTTAAAATGATATGATTTCAAGCTGCATAAGAATGCTAAAAGCAATTCCTGCCATTGATATTATGGAAAAAATAATTCCAAAAACAATTCCTGTCTTAATCTTCTTAAGACGTCTCTCATTCTTCCTGTCAGTCTGTTCAATCAGTTCCTTCATATTCGTATATGTAAGAAGATTGTCCTTATGGATATTCTCTTCCAAGCCTCTGCTAATCTTCTCCACACGACTTACTGCCGCATTAATTTCAAGGATTCTCTGTGTATTTTCAAAATCCTTGTTAGCCGCATCCTGAATCTTATTGATGCTTGTATCTACTGCAGTTCTTAACTCTTCTAGTATAGCCTCTGTTCTGATACCCTGTGCTTCAATATTGTTAAAATATTTTACCATCTGGTTCTTCATTGATGCTGCATTAATCTCTCTGTCCACAAGGTCCTTGATTTCTTCAGGAGTTATCCCCTTTTCTTCCGGTTCCTTCACCGGTTCTTTAGCCTTAGGCTGTACCTGTGGCTTAACCCTCTTCTTATTACGCCCTGTAAGTAGATTCCATTTAATCGCCATACATCCTCCTATAAGTTGTACTTTAGTCTTTAAGACAGCAAAGGAATGTATCCTCAGATACATTCCTACTGTTTAATTATCAATTTCGTTATTATATTACATTAAAATTGGGAATGCCTGGAATGCAGGATACCACTTTCCTAACATAACTCCGTCAACAATGTAGTTACCAATAATTACGCATGCTATTGCAACAGCGATTACTATCATCCATTTCTTAGTATCTGGTATGTACTCCTTAACAATTGCAAATACCTGAAGCATAGCAAGTAAGCACATAAGTGTCATCGCCAAACCGAAGATAATTGTATTGATTGCACCTACATGAATCCAGTTGTTGATGAATCTAAGTACTAAATATGTTGTAAGTGGAACTGATACTGCTCCAGCTACTTTAAGTAAGTTAGTAAGCTGTACTTTACCCTTAATGAAGAGTGCATTAATAAGGTATGCAACACCTACCATTACTGCTCCCATAAGTACCATATAAAGAATTGGGAAGAAAATAGCCTGTGCAAATGCAGGACCATCAACACCAGCTGCCTTGTATGCCATCTTCTTAAGTTCTTTCTTTGTTGAAGATTCTAATAATGCCCATCCTAATTCATATCCCTTCTTCATACTTGAAACAACATGAATACGTTCTGCGATTAATGATAAGAAGCTTGTTACTACATATACGATAGCCATTAAAGAAACCATAATAACCGACTTCTTAACTGTTGCAGTCTGATAAAAGTTCTTAGCAGCCGCAAATGGCTCGCTAATTGTCTCTTTAACGTATCCTGTTACAGTTCCAACGATACCATTGCTGTCCTTAGCAGGTGCTGATGCATACTGAGGTGCTGCATAAGCTGCTTCCTGTGTATATGCTGTCTCTGTTGGTGCTGTATATGCTCCTTCTACAGGTGCTGTGTACGCTCCCTCTACAGGTGCTGTGTATGCTCCCTCTACAGGTGCTGTGTATGTGCCCTCTGTTGGTGCATATGCATTCTGGTCAAAAGTCTGCTGCTGGCAAGTACATACTTCTCCATCAGGAACTTCTCTACCGCATAATGTACAAAATCCCATTTGTCTTCCTCCTTAAAATACATAAAAATGTTGGTAAATATATACATATCGTGATTATAACACAAGTTTTTTTCATAAGCAATATAATTTCTTGTGACTTAATCAGCCAAATGTTATAATGTTCCATAATACATGTCAGAAAGGAACTCTATGAACAGATATCTTATCACCGGAGCAACCGGATATATCGGTTCCATGCTCACCACGCACTTAATCAATGACCCATCAGCTACAGTAACTGTCATCGTCAGAGATGTAGCCAGAGCTAAAGTACTGTTGCCTGACAATGTAGAGATAATTCAGGCAGACATTACTGACGCATCAAAGCTTCAGACATTACAGACACAATGTTTTGATTATATAATTCACTGTGCATCACCTACCAAATCTTCATATATGCTTGCAAACCCTTCTGCCACATCAGCAACGATTATCGAGGGAACCCGCAACATATTGGAAATCGCACGTTACTGCAACCCTAAGTCTGTTGTTTTTCTATCTTCAATGGAAGTATATGGTAACATTGACTGTTCTGACGGACACAGGGTAACAGAAGATGAGACCGGCTATATTGATGCCAATAATCCTCGAAGCTGTTATCCACTTGGAAAACTCACAGCAGAAGAATTATGTCATTCTTACTACAGAGAATATGGTGTCCCTGTAAAAATTGCCAGACTTGCCCAGACTTTTGGTAAGGGAGTTTTGCCTGAGGACACAAGAGTTTTTATGCAGTTTGTCAACGCTGTTTTGTCAGGAACAGATATCATACTTCACACTACCGGCAACTCAATGGGCAATTATTGCGAAATTAACGACGCTCTTAATGGAATCCTTACGATTCTCCATAAAGGAAGTAATGGGGAAGCCTACAATGTGGTTAACGAAGCCAATACAATGAGAATTCGTGAAATGGCTGAACTGGTAGCATCAGAGATAGCCCATAACAACATCTCGGTAATATATGATATACCTGATGACAACAGATATGGTTACGCAGCCGATACAGGGCTTAAGCTGTCATCTGCCAAGTTAATGGCTCTCGGATGGCATCCAACCCGTTCCTTGAAGGAGATGTATCAGGATATAATTAACGAAAGGAAAGATATAGAATGAAAATAGTTATTCAACGTGTTGCCCGTGCAAGCGTCAAAGTAGATAATCGAATCACAGGTCAGATAGGCAAGGGACTTTTGATATTCCTTGGAGTGGAAGAAGCGGATACAGATGATATGCTTCAGAAATATGTGGACAAAATAATAAAGCTAAGAATCTTTGAGGATGAGAACGGTAAGACTAACAAAGCACTTAATGATGTGAATGGTTCACTACTTGTTGTATCCCAATTTACTCTCTGTGCTGACTGTAGTCACGGTAACAGACCGGGATTTACAGGTGCCAAGGAGCCCGGAGAGGCCAACCGTATGTATGAGAAATTCATATCCCTCTGCAAGGAACAGACATCCATTGTGGAACATGGAGAATTTGGAGCAGATATGAAGGTAGAACTGCTTAATGACGGACCATTTACAATACTGCTGTAATAACCATAACAGGTGCATGCCTTGTGACATACACCTGTTTTATCATTTATTCCACCACTTTTATTTTATGTCTTCTGCATACCAATACTAATAATATGCACAGCATTGAAATTCCACATATGATGAACATTTTATTTTCAACACAATTCCTGCCAGCCGACACATCTTCCACAGGCTCATCTTCTACAGGTTCATTCTCTACCTGCTCATCCTCTTCGGCAGCTTCAATAGTTATTTTAATTTTTACAGCAAGTTCTATGCCGTTCGCATCAAGATTATCAGGGCATATTACGTTCCCTGTTATAGTTACCATCTGCTCGCTTAATAAGTCGGATCGTAGCCATGTCGTTCTGT
>JAZQKW010000188.1:0-12600 GCA_045542375.1 Butyrivibrio sp. | reverse complement strand
GGGAACTAAGTTCTTCAACCGACAGAGTAATTCTATTAACCTTCAGAATGAACTGCAGGAGCTATCCAATGTAATATCTGATGCGTTACAGGAAGCTAACTATCTTGAACTTAATAAACTCGGTGGTATAGAAAATGAGTTTAGCGTACTTACCGGGAAGAAGGAAGTTGTAGATGGAGTTACGAAGTTTGCAACATCAACAGGAACTGAGCGAGATATAGAATGGAAAAAAGGTAACTCATTATATATATATGACTCCATAGCAGGTTCGGATGTTGAAGCGGAAGATAAAGTAGGATATGAGTATTCTAATCATATCACAGGCATAACGATTTCATTAGATAATCAATGTAAATTGTCTGCCGGGCAGTTTTCTCAGCCGTTAATACTGAAACTGGATATTACAGTAGCTCATAATAATGAGGAACGTTCAGTTTCTAAGACTATTACATTAAGAAATACCTTAGATGGATTTAAATATGGTGGCAAAGAATATGTTAGAGGAATTAATAATATTCTTGCTGAACCGGAACCTACAACATAACAAGGAGGGATTCGCATATGAAATCAATTAAGAAAAGAATAATATTGGGAATAGCATCATTTGTACTGGTTGTAGGTATTGTTGCAGCATTTTTTGTGAAAGGTGATTCACAGAAGGTGTCGGCTGCCATAACTAATGATAATGGTGAGACAATTCTTCAGTATGAGAATAAGACTAATATTTTGCAGAATATAATGGATAGCAATGGTAAGCTTGTTATTCTCGAAATCGTTCCATATAAATATGCCGGTGTTATGGATAAATTATGTGGCTCGAAAAAGGTAAGAGACAAGATTGAAGCTGATAAAGCTACATTGTACAGTAAGTTTAAGGATGGTTCGACACATGCTATAAGAGGTCATCTTACAACGGTTAAGATTAAAGGTGAAGCTAATGCGTCACATCCATTCTATATTACATATAACGGCCTTACAGGAGAATATACGGTAGAGTATCCTAACTACTTCCTTGAGGAGTTTATGGATGGTGTTACTAATCCTGCGTTGTACGAGTATATCAACAATAATATTGAAGTTCGTTCTGTGCAGGCATGTGATTTGAAAGAATCTGATTTAGAGGGCGTAAGCTTTGTGTATATTTCTTCAGGTGCTGAGTCATCTAGAAATATCTGTTTTAACAGATATATAGCCGGTGCGAGTAATGTAGATAAATTTAAGACCAGCAATGGTTCTGATCTTGATACTGTTGCTTATAATAAGAAGAGTGGTGGCAGTCAGTATAAGGGATCAAGCGTTAATTCTATAGGATATGCTGCATTTACAAAGAATGCATCAGGAAGCAGGGTTAGCTGCGATATGTCGTGGGATATGGTAGATAAGCTGGTTAGATTTATCTATAAGGGTAATGAGTATACAGGATCTACTAACAGTGTTGCAAACCCTATTCCGGTATTTATAGATTTTAAGAAAAGTGTTGCCAAGGGAGATTCTAATGCATATAAGCTGATGGCATTATTGATGAAAACTTCCAATGAAAAAGGAGCAAAGTCGGGTGGGGCATCAATGTATTATGAAGATGTTCTTGCAAATATCACAGCTCCAGGCTCAAAGAATTCGCTTGGTTTGAAGACTGGTATATACAACTACAATGGTTATACGTATGCTACATGGTCATGGGATGATACTACTGTACCGTTTTTTAATATTGAAGCATTCAAGAATAATACCGTTGATTACATTAACAACTTTGTTTATAAAGCTTCCTGTGTGGATAGTAGTAACTATGGAATGTATAATGTAGGAAGAGGATATAACGGAGGAACTTCTGCAACTGAAAAAGATACAAGCAAATGCGCGGCTGCAAGAAAGATAATTACAGATAGCGAGACAACATATTATATGGATGTTCCACTTAAGTACTTATTTGGATTGCCTAAGAAGACTAACAAGACAATCAAGGTTCTTGAGATTCAGCCGGTTAATGACTTTGCGTTTATGTATACTAACGGCGAATCGGAGAAGGAACAGGAGAATATGAATAATATTCTTGCCCTTGCCAGAGCTTTACGTATAAGAAATTACACACGAATTAACGGAAGTGTATCTCAGTTTAACAGTGTATATAAGACAATTGAATTCGAGCATATGACAGTTGACCAGTTTAATGGTATGCGAGAAGATTTACTTTCACAATATGATATTATATATATTGGTGAGAATTATAGTGATATGTCAATAACTGTATCTGGTGGAACCTCGCTCTATAAGAATACATCGCTTACAGCTAGTACAACGATATATAATGATAAAGAGTTAGATGGATATGTATATCTTGCATATGGAGATTTACTTAAGGTTGATAACAGCTTGATAGGTCTCCTTCCGGAAGAATATATTGAAGTTAGTTTACCATCAGGATGGGAAGGGTACTCGTACTCTAAAACTACAGGTATTACACAGGATCATAATATACTCTTTTCAATTAATGCTAAGGAAATGTGGTCACCTCTTATATATAATACATTAGCTCCTGCAGATGGAAGTACTAAGTATTATGTTGTACGTAATTCGAAAGCCGTAGGCAATAAGGATTATTCGACTCTTCTTGGTAATGCCAGATATTCAAGTAATAATCTGACTAGCCGTAAGAAAGAAGAATTGCAGGAATACGTTAACAGCGGATATCCTGTTATATATGGGGATAATATATATCACTGTGTAGATGATTATTATAAAAAGAAGGGTGGGTTAGTGTATCCTACTTCTAATATGTATTATCTTGCAAGTGCTACTGTAGGTATGGACAACACTATGTCACAGTTTAAGATGTATGATTCATTGCTTAAGCAGATGGATAACTATGAGCTTGAAATTACAAAATGTGAAGTTGACTATGTACGTGGCGCAAGTAAGTATGATGTACCGCTTTTGAGCTATGTTCAGAATGATACAGAGTATAAGTCAGATATTGAAGCTTTCTATGGTCAGCCATTCAACACGGTTGTGACCGCAGAAAAAGAACCAGCATATAACGAAAGTCTTCACAAGGGTATAATGAAGTATTCAAGCGTTGTTGTTAAGCCGGAAGATTTTGTATATGATGTTACTTTTACTTCTGAACCAGGACATCTGTATAAGGTATATCTTATTAATGATAAGAATACGGATGGTCTGTACAAGGAAGACCCTACAACGGATGATAGTAATGAGTTGTATTACTACACGGAAATTGTAGCTGGTGAGGGTCAGTATTCTATCAGTACACAGATGAGTATTGAGGTACCGGAAGAGTACATTGGTATGTTTGCATGGAGGCTCCAGATAGTTGAATATGTTGACAAAGGTGCAGGATATGAGCCTGTTGACAGAATGACTAAGGATGGATATATTCCGGTTCGTAGTAATCCTGATACATATAGGACTGTTAATGTATTACAGCTTACATCAGGAAGTACTAACCTTAATATGGGTGGAACTGATTTTAATAATTATATGAAATCCGTGACTACAAGAACCGGATATATGATGAAGGTAACAGTAATGACTACAGATGCCTACGAAGAAAAGTTTGAGGGCAAGAGATATACATCTGATGAATATTACGGACCTAATAATTATCTTAGAGAAAATAATTATGACATGGTTGTTATAGGCTTCTTAGATTCCTTTGGACATCAGGATATATCTGATGATAATGGTGCACTTACGTGTATTATCGACCATGAAGCGATGGGTAAGTCATTCCTGCTTTCTCATGATACAATTATTTTCGTAAATAATGCCAATTATGACATTCACTATAGCGGAAGTGTTAAACATCATAGTGATTCTGGCAGTAAGGGAGCTCTTGATATGACAAGAAAGTTAAGATACCTTGCCGGAATGGATAAATATGGTGTTACTGCAATTACTGAAAGACCTAATGCAATGACCTTTGATACATTAGTTCCTCAGAAGGCCGATGGTACATATATTCATGAGATACAGGGTTGGTCAACATGGCATCTGTATAGAAATGGAATTGACAATTTCTCTACGAGTGCATCAAATAGAGACAGTAAGACATTGATGGCTACTAAATATGCAAATAATTATGGTCACCGAGGAACAATGACCACTGAGAAGGCTAAAGAGATTAACGAAGGTCAGGTAACTCTGTATCCTTTTAAGACAGCGGATTCTAGTGGACAGATTGATATTGCAACTACACATGCCCAGTACTATGATCTTAATCTCGAGGATGAGGAAGTAGTGGTATGGTATACACTTGATGGTGGTTCTAAGAATTGGAATGGTGATAACCGATATGATGCAGATACCAACTATTACATCTACTCAAAGGGTAATATCACATATTCAGGAGCAGGACACTCATCAATGGGTAAAGCAAGTGAGCATAAGCTTTTCCTTAATACACTTATTAAGGCGGCTGTTGCCGGAAACTTTATTCCTAAGCTTCAGATTCTTAATGCGTCTAAGGTTAGTGATGCAGATAAGTATATTATTTATGTTGATGATATTAACTCAGCATTGAAGGTTGAGTTTAAGGCTATTGATAATGACCTTGCAACAAGAGCAGTTGTTGAGAAAATGATTAACTCTGCAGATTACCCTACACCTGAAGCATATGAAGCAGCAATTAAGGAAAGAATTGGACGATTTGATCAGGGTAATGTATACTGGGTAGACTCATCGGGTAATAAGAAGAGACTTCTTCATTACGAGTATGGAACACCTAATATCTTATTAAATGAAGAAAAGACATCCTTCTATATCTGTAACCCATATGTGGATAACAGAAATGCCGGAATGCAGTATTCGACAGAAGAGATGAATAATATGAGAGATTGTTACAATTTCTATATGTCTAACGGAACGGTTGAACTTTTCTTTGAAGCTTCTGATTCATATGGCGCAATGGGTTCAAGTACTGCTGTAGTAATGCAACAGGAATTATATGATTTAGATTAATAATTTATGGAATCACCTGACGGTATGATGCCGTCAGGTGATTTTTTTGTGAAAAAATATACATGAGAATCAATGTGTGATACTATATAAAAGTCTTAATTAATACATCGTATTACTTCCTATATATAGGAGGTATCTATGAGTTATAAAATCTACTCTGCTGCAATGCAAGGAGTGTTAGCCGGACTTGTGGAGGTCGAGGCTGATGTTGCGGCAGGAATTCCATTTTTTGAACTGACAGGCAATCTGTCGACAACAGCTAAGGAGGGCAGGGAGAGAATAAGGATTGCGATTAAGAATTCAAAATATCATATTAATCCCTCAAGAATTACAATTAATTTAATACCTGCTAATATGAGAAAGGATGGCCCTCATTATGATTTGGCCATGGCAGTGTCTCTTCTTTTTGTTACCGGATATGTCTCACTGAAGGAGGATATATTTTGTGCAGGAGAATTAAGTCTTGATGGCAGAATAAATGCAGTTAATGCAATTTTACCTATGGTATTATGTGCCAGAGACAGGGGCGTTGGTATGTGCTTAATACCAAAGGCTAATATTGAAGAAGCATCTATTGTGTCAGGAATTAAGATAATCGGAGTTGAATCACTGAGACAGTGCGTGGATATTCTGAACGGAATAGAAGAAACGAATAATTTATCAAATGTTAGGCCGGCATCAAGTGAATACACAGAGAATGATTTTTCAGGACTTAAGGGACAGAAGGCTGCTAAGAGAGCTGTTCTTATTGCTGCCTCATCAATGCATAATATTCTTCTTATAGGACCACCGGGAAGTGGTAAATCAGCTATCGCTTCCTGTATACCGGGAATAATGCCTGATCTTGATTACAATGAAATGATTAGGGTAATGGCTGTGTATAGTATTGCGGGAAGATACAAGGACAGAATCGGCAATATGTATATGAGACCATTCAGAGCACCCCACCATTCTACAACTGTGTCAGGAATGATGGGAGGAGGATATAGTCCTATGCCGGGAGAGGTCAGTCTTTCTGATAAAGGAATTTTGTATCTGGATGAGTTTAATCTGTTTGATAGTAGAACCATTGATTCGCTAAGAATTCCATTGGAACAGCATACCATAAGTATTACAAGGAATTATGGAACCTTGGAGTATCCGGCTGATTTTATGTTGGTTGCTGCTATGAATCCGTGCAGATGTGGATACTATCCTGATATGTCGAAATGCAATTGCAGTGACAATGATATAAGGCATTATTTTGGAAGAATCAGCAAGCCTGTAATGGATAGAATCGATATGAGTATTCAGGTAAGTAAGTCAACATATGATGAAATCAGTAACATTAATGATGATGAAATGACAAGCAGAGATATGAAGAAGATAGTTGCAAGAACCTTTGAAATACAAAAGGAAAGATACAAAGGGTGTGATTTTTTCTTGAATTCCAGGTTGAAGAGTGATATGGTTGACAAATTTTGCAGGTTAAGTCCGGATGCAAATCAGCTTTTGAAATTTGCTTATGACAGATATGATATGTCAGCAAGGAGTTATTACAGGATTATAAAGGTTGCAAGGACAATTGCTGATGTTGAAGAATGTGAAATTATTGAAGAAAGTCATATATATGAGGCATTAGGTTATAGAATGGTATGAGGTGTTATGAAGAGAAAGTATTGGTATTGGATTAATAATATAGAAGGAATTGGTAATTCTAAAATACGCAGGCTGTTATCACATTATGAGGAACCGGAAGAGGTGTATAGGGCAAAGGAAAGAGAATTAATAGAATTTGTTGGGCTGTCAGAAAAGGATGTGCATAATATTTTGTCGTCTGAAAAGAGAAATAATATTATGAAAAAATATTATGAAGATGTGGAAAAGGGAAGAGCTTTTGTGTTCCCGTACGAAGAAGATTATCCTAATAATTTAAGAGAGTTATATGACAGACCCAATATTTTGTACTATAAGGGAAATCTTCCTAAGAATGACAGATATAGTGTTGCAATCGTAGGCTCCAGACGATGTTCTGATTATGGAAGACATGTTGCCATGGAACTTTCAAGAAAACTGTCAGAGCATAATGTAAATGTTATAAGTGGTCTTGCTATGGGCATTGATACGGAAGCTCATAAGGGTGCTGTGTATTCAGGTGGAAGAACTTATGCAGTTCTTGCGGGCGGTGTGGAAAGGTGTTATCCTGCCGGAAATTATAATCTGTATATGGATATAATTCGTAATGGAGGAATAATTTCAGAATATCCGGAAGATACATTGACAGTCCCGGGGATGTTTCCTATGAGAAATAGAATAATTAGCGGATTATCAGATGCGGTAATAATTGTTGAAGCAGGAGAGAAAAGCGGTTCTTTAATAACGGCGGCTTGTGCTCTTGAACAAAATCGTACAGTATATGCAGTTCCCGGGCGTATAGGAGATCCTATGGGAAGGGGGTGCAATGAGCTTATTGCGCAGGGTGCAGTAGTCATTACGGACTATAATACTGTATTACAAGACATGGGACTATCTTGTGAAAATACTGAGAAAAATAATATTGGACTTGAAAGTAATGAAAAAATGTTGTATAGTCTATTACTAGATTTTACTCCTCGGAGTCTGGAAACAATTATAAGGGAATCGGGACTTGATACGGAAGAAGTAATTAAGGGTCTGATATGCCTTGAGATGAATGGATATATAAGAGAGAAAAGTAAGAATTTTTATGTGAGAATCCGGTAGGGTTAAGGGAGGCTGCTTTATGGCAAAATATCTAGTGATTGTGGAATCACCTGCGAAAGTTAAGACTATTAAGAAATTTTTGGGCGCAAATTACGAGGTTGCGGCATCTAATGGTCATGTTAGAGACCTGCCTAAGAGTTCATTAGGTATTGATGTTGACGGAGACTATGAACCTAAGTACATAACTATCAGAGGCAAAGGGGATATTTTATCCAATCTTCGTAAGTTAGTTAAGAAATCTGACAAAGTATTTCTTGCAACTGACCCGGACCGTGAAGGAGAGGCTATATCATGGCATTTGGCTCAAGCATTAAATATAGAAGAAAAAGATATTAACAGGATTAGTTTTAACGAGATTACTAAGAATGCAGTTAAGACCTCTATTAAGAATCCGCGAAAGATAGACATGAATCTTGTATATGCACAGCAGTCAAGAAGAATGCTTGACCGTATGGTTGGTTATAGAATCAGTCCTTTGCTGTGGGCTAAGGTTAAGAGAGGCCTTTCGGCAGGTAGAGTGCAGTCTGTTGCATTAAGAATGATATGTGACAGAGAAGATGAGATTAATGCGTTTATTCAGGAAGAATACTGGACTATAGAAGCAGTTCTTAATGTGCAGGGTGAGAAGAAACAGGTTATTGCCAAATTCCTTGGTACTAATGATGAGAAAATGACTATTACCAGCGAAGAGCAGGTTGACAAGATAATGAAGGACCTGGAGGGTAAAGATTTTTCTATAAGTGAGATTAAGAATGGAGAAAGAACTAAGAAAGCTCCATTACCATTTACTACAAGTACATTACAGCAGGAAGCTGCCAAGACTCTTAATTTTTCTACCCAGAAGACTATGCGTATAGCACAGCAGCTTTACGAAGGTGTAGATATAAAAGGTGAGGGAACAATTGGTCTCATTACTTATCTTCGTACTGATTCGACAAGAATTTCTGAAGAAGCAGAGAGGGCTGCCGGAGAATTCATAAGCCAAACATACGGAGAAGGATATTATATGCCTGATAAGACCGATAAGAAGTCAGGCAAGAAGATACAGGATGCTCATGAAGCAATCAGACCTACTAATATTGGGCTTATTCCATCAGAGGTTAAGAGCTCTCTTACTAATGAACAGTTCAAGCTTTATCAGCTTATATGGAAGAGATTCACAGCCAGTAGAATGTCTAATGCTGTATATGAGACAACTAATATTAAATTGAAGGCAGGAGACTATCGTTTTAGTGTATCAGCTTCAAGAATGAAATATGATGGTTACACACTGGTATACACATCTGACGAAGATGAACATACAGAAGGCGTGATGCTTAACTCAATTTCCAAGGATTCAGTTATTACTTTGGATAAGTATGATAACAAGAAGCATTTTACACAGCCGCCGGCACATTATACAGAAGCATCTCTTGTAAAAGCTATGGAAGAGCAGGGTATTGGAAGACCTTCTACTTATGCACCTACAATCAGTACTATTACAGCACGTAGATATGTTACCAAAGAACAGAAGAATATTTTTGTTACGGAGCTTGGAGAAGCTGTTAACGGAATTATGAAAAAATCCTTCCCGTCAATTGTCGATCTTAGTTTTACTGCTAATATGGAATCTCTTCTTGATATGGTAGAAGAAGGAAGTGTAAAATGGAAGACTGTTGTTGAGAATTTCTATCCTGACCTTGATGAAGCGGTTAATATGGCAGAGAAGGATCTTGAAAATATCAAGATTGAAGATGAAAAGACCGATATAATATGTGACAATTGTGGACGTAATATGGTAATAAAATATGGACCATATGGCAAATTTCTCGCATGTCCGGGATTTCCGGAGTGCCATAACACGAAGCCATATCTTGAGAAAGCAGGCGTTAAATGTCCTGAATGTGGCGACGAAGTTGTAATTTTAAGAACCAGAAAGGGACGTAAGTATTACGGATGCGAAAATACAGAATGTAATTTTATGTCATGGAACAAACCAACAGAACACAAGTGTCCTGAGTGTGGTTCATACCTGGTAGAAAAGGGTAATAAGCATATCTGTTCAAATGAAGAATGCGGATATGTTATTAACAGATAAAATTCAACATTTTCTGAAAACATTTGTAAATTACGCTATATTGTGATACAATTTATGTATTGAAGGGCTTTAAGTATATTCCGGAAGGAGATATGGTATGAGCAGCGTTCAGTTACTTGATAAGACTCGCAAGATTAATACTTTATTGCATAACAATAATTCAGAGAAGGTCGTATTTAACGATATATGCAGTGTGATGAGTGATATACTCAATTCCAATGTACTTGTTATCAGCAAGAAGGGTAAGGTTCTCGGGATAAGCACAAGAGATAATATTGAAGAGATTAAGGAACTTATTGAAGATAAGGTTGGCGGATTCGTGGACGGAATGTTTAATGAGAGACTGCTTAATGTATTATCTACCAAGGAGAATGTTAATCTTCAGACATTGGGTTTTGCAGAAGGTTACACTAATAAATATCAGGCTATTATTGCTCCTATCGACATAGCAGGTGAGCGATTTGGAACACTGTTTATGTACAAGGTGGATAGCCAGTACGATATTGATGATATTATTTTATGTGAATATGGAACAACCGTTGTCGGACTTGAAATGATGAGAGCAGTTAATGAAGAGAATGCAGAAGGTATTCGCAAGATGCACATTGTTAAGTCGGCAATCAGTATATTATCTTCTTCGGAGTTACAGGCAATAAGGCATGTATTTGAAGATTTGAATAATGACGAAGGCACTTTGGTAGCAAGCAAGATTGCTGACAGAGCCGGAATAACAAGATCAGTTGTAGTGAATGCACTTAGAAAGTTTGAGAGTGCAGGCATCATTGAGACCAGGTCATCAGGGATGAAGGGTACATATATCAGAGTACTTAATGAACTGGTTTACGATGAACTGGAATTTGTTAAATAACAATTAGTGAATGGAATCGCTATATCGATTGATATGGCGATTTTTTCATTTATTTTTCACATTTATTTTTAAGATAAACCTTTACTTTTTGTCACTTTTCTATATAATAGTAATAGTGGTAAAATGATGGATTACTATGCAATCAGAAGGAGGAATTTTCTATGATTAAATCAGGTGCATTTGCATATGTTGACTTACTTTCATCCGCTGCGGATTTTTCGTGGAGGCGTAATGAAGTGCTTAATAACAATATTGCCAATGTTGACACTCCGGGCTACAAGAGACAGGAATTAAGCTTTGAATCAGTTTTGTCCAATGCAGTAGCTAAGGCAGGTACATCATCCAAGAATCTTACCAGAACAGTCAGAGAAATTGATTACGATAATGTAAGACCTACAATTTACACGGACAATTCCAATCTTTCATACAGACTGGATGGCAATAATGTTGACATTGATACTGAGCAGGTTGAACTTGCTTCCAATCAGTTGTATTACAATGCAATGACAGACAGCATGAAACAGAATTTTAATCGTATTAAGTCAGCTCTTGCAACGTCATAATGTGTGAATAAGGAGGTATTGTACTATGGCACTTTTTGATGGAATGAATATTGCGGCATCAGGAATGACCGCACAGAGATTAAGAACAGATATTATATCATCTAACATAGCTAACGCTAACACAACGAGAACACCTGAGGGCGGACCTTATGTTAGAAAGAATGTAATCCTTACACAGAAGACGACAACTCATTTCGGAGATGTTTTTAACAGAACACTTCAGGGTGTTGGAACAGGTGTTAAGGTTACATCAGTTACAGAGGATACAGATACGGATATGAATCTTGTATATGATCCGTCACATCCGGACGCTGATGAGAATGGATATGTATTATATCCTAATGTTAATGTGGTTACAGAGATGACTGACCTTATAGATGCTACACGTTCATATGAGGCTAATGCAACAGCTTTTGAAGCAAGCAAGAATATTGCAAGTCTCGGACTTAGCATTATGCAGTCATAATTACGAAAGGATGAATTAATATGAGCGATATTGCATCATTACTTAATATAACCTCAGACAATATTAAGAATATTGTGTCCTCGCCTAAGAGCGCTGCCGGTAAGGCAACAGAGTCAGGTTCTTTTGACGGAATATATAATGCGGCAGTTAATATGATTTCCGGAACTAATGATTATCTGCAGGCAGCACAACAGGCGGAAGTTGATTTTGCAACAGGTAAGCTTACAAGTACACATGAGCTTGCCGTAATTGAACAGAAAGCCAATTTGGCACTTCAGTACACGGTAGCGATTAAGAACCAGCTTCTTAGCGCATATAAAGAGATTATGACAATACAGGTATAACATACCTTAGGAGATAATTATGCAGGATAGATTAAAGGCAATCTGGATCAAAATAAAAGATTTTTGGGCAAAATTTAATAAAAAACAGAGAATCCTTTTTATCTCAATTTTTGTAGCAATTATTGTTGTTATTGTTGTTCTTGCAAAGATTGTAGGACATAAGGACAAGGTTAAGCTTCGTTCATGTGAGAGCGCATCGGAGGCAACTGAGGTAAGAGACCTTCTGAATGATGAGGGCTTTTCGGTAACCATTGATGAAGATTACAATATATACGTATCTGAGGAAGATTACCTTGAAGCAAAATTAGTGCTTGGTTCTAATAACATTTCAGCTGACGGATATTCTCTTGAAGATGCTACTTCATCAAGTTTTACAACAACTGAGACTGTTATGAAGGAGAAGTATACTGCATACCTTGAATCTAAGTTCAAGAAGGATCTTGAATCTATGGATGCGACTAGAAATGGAAGAGTTAATATTACATATGCTACAACCGGTAACAGTATTTTTTCTGAGAAGCAGGATGCCAAGATTACGGCAGTACTTGATTTAAGAAAGGAACTTGATGATGAACATAAGGAAGCTA
>JAZQKW010000187.1:0-4022 GCA_045542375.1 Butyrivibrio sp. | reverse complement strand
GATTATAGTTTAAGTATATTTTTAAGTCAAGAAGAAAATATAACATCTTTAATTTACAAAAATGGTGTGTTGCTTCATTATCCACATTAAAGGCTGATAATTCTACAATAAAACAAGCGAGGAGTTTTTGCAGACCGTCGTTTAATAAGCATATTGCACTGTTTCTATGACAAAATAGATTTTTTGATATAGAAGACTGTGTGTCCATAAACACCCCGGAATGGCATGTAACTTTATAAAAGCCAAAGCTATTTCAACAAAACGACGAATAAAGCTTACGATTTTCTCAAATCCAATCAGCAATCGTTTATCATTCTCTAATGCACATTATGAAACATCAGTCTACTTTGTGAATTAAAAATATAATTATCATAGTGGAAAACATTTCAATTACATAGTATAATTGTAATAGTTGTTTTCACGGGAGGTAACTATAATGAATAACGACACCAGACCAATTGGCGTATTCGATTCGGGTGTTGGCGGAATAAGTGTTCTTGCAGAACTGGTCAAGCTGATGCCTAACGAACGATTTATATATTATGGTGATTCTGCCAATGCCCCATACGGAACCAAGTCTCTTGACGAGGTCAAGGAGCTTGCAACTTCAATTGCCGATACATTAGTGGTAATGGACTGTAAAGCTCTTGTAATCGCATGTAACACAGCTACAGTAGCAGCAGTTACAAGCCTTCGCAGAAAATATCCGAACATTCCTGTTATAGGAATCGAACCGGCTCTTAAACCAGCCGTACTTAATCACCCGGGTAGTGATATACTTGTAATGGCTACCCATGTAACTCTCAATCAGAACAAGTTCCTTACCCTGCTTTCACGTTTTGAAAATCAGGCACGAATACATACCCTTGAATGTCCGGGACTTGTAGAATTCATTGAACGCAACAAAATGTCTTCGCCGGAATTTTACGTATATTTAAGAGTTCTCCTTGAAGAATATCGTGATAATCCTCCAAGCGCAATCGTTTTGGGCTGTACCCACTATCCTTTTGCAAGGAAAGAAATTGCAGAAGTATTTTCTAATATCCCGGTTATATATGATGGCGGTAACGGTACAGCAAGAGAGACCCTTAATCAGCTGAAGAAACATAATATTATGGCTCCGGAAGACAGTGAAGGTTATGTTGATTTTATCAATAGCAAGAATAATGATGTCTCTCTTTCATTAACTTTATTCAACACATTGATGGAAGGTATATGAATATGGAAATAATAGTAACATCCCTTATGGTAATTCTACTTGCTGCACAATTCTTTCTTGCAGCAAAACAGATAAAAAAAGGAGCCCCTGACGGCAAGATACTTCTGACAATTAATATCATAGTTCTTATCATCTGGACTCCTATATGCATACTTAGTTTAGCATTGAAAAATGCTGTTCTGACTACAATATGGTACGTTATTACGACCCTTTATATGTTGTTTACCATCTGGTACACCAACAATCTGGCCAAGTCAATGAAGTAGCCTTATCTGTCAGAATATGATACAGCCTCAATGGCAACTGCACCGCCTCTTACGACTTCAAGTCTGTACCCGAACAGACTTCTCAGAAGCTCGATAAGGGCGTTGTTTTTTTCTTCGGTCTGTGTACACTGAAGAAGAATTGTATTTCTGTTGTAATCCTCAACAGTAACTCCATATACCTCAGCCACTCTGAATGCTTCCGCTTTATCCTTCTCAGTACATGAATTAATCTTAATAAACATAAGCTCCTTCATATGTAATTTTGCCTCAGTAAAATCAATTACCTTAACAACTTCCACACTTCTGTTAAGCTGTTTTTTAATCTGTTCAAAAGTCTTGTCATCACTGGTTACACTAATTGTCATTCTCGACATTGTAGGGTCTTCTGTAACACCTACTGTAAGCGTATCAATATTATACGCCTTTCCGGAAAAAAGACCTGAAATTCTTGCAAGTACGCCGGATTCATTTTCCACATAAATTGATATCCATCTTTTTTTAAGTTTATCCATATCTTTCCTCCTATCCGAATAACATATCCGTTAATGCTTTTCCACCCGGTACCATTGGGTATACATCAAGTTCACAGCTAACCATAAACTCAATAAGGGTAGGTCTGTTCTTATTGGCTGCTGCCTGTTCAAATGCTGCTTCAATATCTTTTTCATCAGTTACTCTGATTCCAAGAATATTGTAACTTTCTGCAAGTTTAACAAAATCAGGCACATATTCTTTACCGGCACATGTTCCGTCAATCTGACACTGTCTGTTACAGGTTCTGCTGTATCTTAAGCATGTGCTTGCGTATCTCTTATCAAAAAACATCTTCTGCATCTGTTTAACATTGCCAAGATATGTGTTGTTAATAATACAGAAAATTACCGGTACATCAAGAAGGGATGCTGTTGCAAGCTCCTGAATGTTCATTTGAGCACCGCCGTCACCACTGATACAGATAACCGGACCTTCCTCAGTTCCAAGGTAGGCTCCAATTGCTGCCGGAAGACCAAATCCCATTGTTCCAAGTCCACCTGATGTAATGAATTTTCTCTTTCCGTTCATTGCAAGATACTGGGTTGTCCAAAGCTGGTTCTGACCAACGTCTGTAGTAACTGTTGCATTAGGGAATTTTTCATTAATTACCTCTATAATCTTTTCAGGTGTCATGCCTTCGTAGTTCTTCATCGTAATAGGCATACGATGCTTCCACTCTTCAAGCTTCTCAACCCAGTTCTCTGTCTTACAGCTTCCTGCTTCTTTTATCATCTCTTCAATAGCAAGCTTTGCATCAGCTACGATAGGAACGTTAACCACAATATTTCTTGAAATTGAAGCTGTATCAATATCAATGTGAATAATCTGAGCATTCTGTGCAAAATCTTCAATAGTTCCTGTAATTCTATCACTGAATCTTACACCAATAGCAAGAAGTACGTCACATTCACTAATTGCCATATTAGACGCATAGTTTCCATACATACCAATATTTCCTACATAAAGAGGATGGTCAGTCGGGATTGAGCCTTTTCCCATAATAGTTGTAATTACAGGAATATTCATCTTCTCAGCAAATTCTGTGAGTACAGCTTCTGCTCCTGCAATATGTACACCACCACCTACGAGAATTGCAGGTTTCTTCGCTGATTTAAGCATATTCATTGCTTTTTTAACCTGTCCGGCATGTACGCCTGATGCAGGCTTATATCCTCTAATTGAAATTTCTTCCGGATAATTATCATCACCAATAGCAGTCTGAATGTCCTTAGGAATATCTACCACAACAGGTCCCGGTTTTCCTGTTCTTGCCACATAAAAAGCCTTCTTAATAATTGTTCCAAGCTCTTTTCTGTCTGTAACTGTAATGGCATACTTACAGATATTTCTTGTAACACCTACAATATCTACTTCCTGGAATGCATCATTACCGATTAAATCTCTTGGTACCTGTCCTGTAAAACATACTAACGGTACGCTGTCAAAGTTGGCATTAGCAATACCTGTTACAAGATTAGTCGCACCAGGTCCGCTGGTTACAAGACATACACCTACTCTTCCGGTTGCTCTTGCATATCCATCCGCCTCATGAATCAGTGCCTGTTCATGTCTTGGCAAAACTACATCAATATCCTTAGCATCATACAAAGCATCAAATAAGTCTATCGCCATTCCTCCGGGATATCCGAATACTGTATCAACACCTTCTGCACGAAGTGCTTTTACAAACAACTCTGTTCCTTTAATTCCCATAAAGTGTCTCCTTTTTACATCTGTTTTCTAACAACTCTATACTCATCTCTATATTGAAAATATGGGCATTCCCTATTATTTCCGCACATAAAATTATACATTTCATCTTCATCAAGATTCATCATGCATTCATAATATTCAAATTCTTCGTTATACTCATAATAACCGCACATTTCACAATTATCTGCTGCCATCTTCCATTTCTCCCTCCTTGTGTCTATAAGCCTTACATGCCATAAGGATTTTATCTCCCAATGTGGTAATAACGGCTTTATGCTTTCTTGTATGCA
>JAZQKW010000186.1:0-4671 GCA_045542375.1 Butyrivibrio sp. | reverse complement strand
ACTTATTGGAGAAGAATTAGGATATTAAATATTAAAAAATCACTGTTTTTTAAAAAAATAGTGATTTTTTTGATTGAAAGGCATAGAATATTACTCTAGTTAGTGATTTTTTGTGAAGAATATAGATACCAGAGAATTTATGATGTTTTCGTGAGCAACGAATAAAATAAAGAGGGAATCCTTCAAGTCGTTTTACGACTTTTGGGACACCCTCTTTTGCTATGTCTTATTGAATATAAGATAAAAATGCTTCTTTTGTGTAAGTTCTCACTGTGAGTCTTCCTTCGTAGTTGAAGTCAACATAGTTGTCAATATATTCAGCTACTGACCAGTGAGGACATCCGAATAACATTGTAATTTGACTGTCAAGTTTTGCAGGAATCTGCATCCATTCATAAGTTAATGATTCCACTACACCATCATAATCCCTACTAATCTTGGTTAAGTTTCCATTAGTGTCATATTCGAATTCAACTTTATCGGTTATTGTTTCATGGGTTTCACCTTCTGGTACAAGGCCGTTATTCTTGTAACGTTCGCGGGTCATTTTAATGATTCTTCCTTCAGTGTCAAAGGTATATTCTTTGCCACCTTGAGGTTCCACTGTGCCGTCAGAATAATGTACTGTATGGGAAGTTACATATCCCCACCAGTTGGAAATGATTTTTTCTTCAACTGTTTTCTTGTCACCCCAACCAGTATGGATGATTGTTCCATCAGGTTTAACGTAGGTTGTTACAGTGGTGATATCTCCTTTTTCATCATAAGGTATTGTAGTAACATTACGTCTTATTGCATCAATTCTTTCATCATCTACAGATACAGTTGTGTTTTCGTCGCAGGTAATTGTGAAATTATCTGTTCCGTAAGAATATGTATACTTGTAGTTGTATTCGCTGTTATCATCAGATTGATAATATTTAACGTTTAATTCATACTGAGAGATACGACCTTCAGCATCCCAAGTGATTTTATATACATCTGTTGAATATACCTCACCATTTTCTGTGGTAGTTCTGGTAAGTGTGGATGTTGCATCATCGTAGCTCAATTCAATTTCTTCTTCTGGAACAACTTCTTTCTCAAAATCCTGTGATTCTGTTCGGATTTTAGTTATAATATCTGATTCATATTCAAATATCATACTTTGTCTGTCAGGTTTTCCACGGTACATTTCGCTGTAGTAGCTCATTATAAATTCGTCTTCTTTTAATTCACCGCTGTATACTACAGATGTGGTTCCATCTGAAAAAGTATATGTTCCGGTCTTAGCAGTCCATACCATTTCTGTATTGCTATTGTTGTTGTTATCATCTTTTACTGATGTCTGAGTATCTTTGCTACAAGCAAACAGGGAAAAAGACATCAACAAGCTTAAACCTGTAGCTATTATTTTTTTCATGGTTTCACGCTCCTTGTTTTATTCTGTATATTTTCTGACTCTCTTAGTAAGAATTGCACCGGCAGATAACATAACGCATAATACCAGTACTGCAAGAGTGATGGCTGATGTATTGTTATCGCCTGCATCAGGGTCACCTGTGATACCATCATCCGGCTTAACATCTGTATTATCATCAGAATCTTCTACGATTGTCTCTGCAAGTGTGTATATACTGAAGTGGTCTGTTGAGAACTTCGCGTATCCATTCTCAGGTGTAACTGTATAAGGTACTGTTTTACCATCTTTATCAACATAATATGCGGTAAGAGTTTTTCCCTTAAGTGCTTCCGGAATAGGAATACTTACCTCAAAGCTTCCGTCAGCTAACTTTGTGATGTTATCCATAATAGATCCTGAATGAAGTGTAATGTCAAAAGTAACATTATCCTTTACCTTCAGGATGTTCATTATTTTGTCATAATCTGCACCATCTGTAAGTTTTTTAACATTAATGGTTGTATCAAGCGGAATAGATGAAGAATCTGTGTATACTCCAACATTGGTCTTTAAGTCCACTGTTTCGCAAGATGGTGTAATAAGCTTGTCGTCATCTTTGATAATTACAAACTGTACGCCCATATCTTCACCGTTCATGGCAACGTTGAAGAAATAGTCGCCTGCGGCACTTTTAAGGAAGTAGTGGTCACCGCCTTCCTCAAACCGTTCAATGAAGTAATCCTTATATCCCGGAGTGCTGTTAAGAATCATTTCACATTCCTGCTTAATTATCTGGTTTGCTGATACAAGATCCCAGTCAATAAGATTGCTGTCAACTTTAGCGAGCTCAGCGTCAAGGATTGCATTGGCAGCGTTAAGTCTCTGCGTGGCGTCTGCAATTTCAGCATCCAAGTCAGAAAGTGTTGTATTGTAGTATTCTGTAACTGTGCTGTCTGCAGCAGTTATTTTAATAATATCTTCACCAATATAATCGTCAATACGCTTCTGTGCAGCAGCTATAAGTGCTTCCTTGGTATCGGCAGTAGATTCAGGAACATAAATTGCATGTTCAGCTTTGGCTCCCATCCTACCAGATGTAAAATACACAATGCCGTCATGTATAAGCTTTGCAGTCGCGATTCTTTCTGTGAAAAATGGTTCGTCCCCTCCACCACGAACTTCTACTTCAAAAATGAAGTTGGTATTGTCAAGGCATTTCTTAAGCTCTCCTGAATAGTTAGCAAGAGAATCCACCTCTGAATCTGCGTCGCGGTTAACCCAATAGTTAATAAGCTCAAGGTCCATTACTCTGAACCAAGGTCTGTCTTCTGGGAAACGGTCAATAAAAGTCTTGGCTGACGCAACAACTTCTTCATCGTAGTTCCATACTACATCTACTTCGTGACCTTCTTCCTGTAAGGTACGCTCGTTTAAGATTATAGATATCTTATTAAAATCTTCAGAAAAACTGTCCGGTAAAAGACTGAATTCAGGGTGCGCTACACTCATATCTTCAACTGCAATCCATACGGATGAATCTTCTGCAGATGAAGGCTTTACATAATTAAGTACAAGCTTTCCATCTGTAAGTATCTCTGCAAATTCATCTGACATTTCTGTTTCACGAACATAGCAATAGTCTCCTGCATAGCTTACATATGTACCATCAGTAGCGTAATCAGCTACATCATTGGAAAAACGTCCACTGTTAATTACAATATCTCCATAGAAATCTAATCCGGCACCTGCGAAAGCTTCAACAGTTCCGTCACAGTATACCCCATCAAGGAGTGCTGTAGTCCCTGAACTTACTGCAAATGTATAGTCACCTTCCACAGCACCGTAAGTACCGCCTTTAACAGTTAGCGAGCATTCTTTTGTAAAAGAACCACTGGCATCGTCATATGTACAGTTCTCTACCCTGACTACGCCACCACCATATGTATCAGCTACGGTTCTCATAGATGATTTCTCGTCTGCGTTAATTGTAACATTGGCATCAAGAGCCAGAATTACAGGTGTAGCACCATATTCACCGACAGCGGTAGTTAACTTGGTGTTCTCAAGGTTAAATGTGATTGTTTTGTTCTCAAAGAAAATTGATTCGTTAAGGGTAAGGTCCACATCCTTGAGATTGATTACTCCGGTTCCGCCATCCGGAATGGCATTGATGGCTGCAATAATGTCATCTTCAGTTGTGATTGTAGCAGGAGCTTCTGCGTTGTCGGCATATACCGGAACCGCAGTTATAAAGACTGCCATAATCAGAAAAATTGATAATAACTTTTTCTTGATTTGTGTCATAAGTTACCTCCTTGATATATGTTAATTGGGTGCATAAAAAAAATGCGCAACCCCATACGGAGATGCGCATTCAAAAAGCAAACTCCGTTTGTTGTCACACAAATCTAATCAGAACAGGTATTGCACCGTGCATTCATAGCCAGGAATTTGCGTTTTTGCATAATTCAAGTATGAATGCAAAAAAATAGAATACCCCACCTTCTGATTATTATGATTTATGTGACTATATAATTATACCATAAACATGAGAAAATAACACTTATTTTCGAAGATAGAATTGTATTAAAAAAAATGCAATATAGGGCAGGACAAAATTAGGAGAATAGATTACTATATAAAAGAGAGGGACGATTGGTGCAAATTCATAAAGAACACGAGGAAAAGTAGTGATGAAAAATAAATTTGTATATATATGGGTTGTGCTTTTTTTATTAGCACTCATAGGAATAGGCTGTATTATATATAATTACAATAAAGAAGGAAAGGGAATGGATAGCCCGCAACGCTCCTTTATTGAAGGTATTATTAAAAGTGTCGATGAAGGCATTCTGATGGTTGAGATTAGTAGTGAAGAAAGTCCCATAAAACAATGGGAAATTGTTGCAATCAGAATACCTGAGGAAAGTATGGACGAAGAGTATAGGGCAAGAGACAGGATAAAAATGTATTATTTTATTCCTTGTGATTATGTTGAAGGGCATATATGGGAACCTGACCAAATTGTAGTATATCAACGAGCTGATGTAGAAGAAACAACACCTGAGCCGGAAAAGGAGACTACCGCAATAACACCTAAAGATGAATCAAACTATGATTCGGAACGAATCAAAATTACTAAATGGGATATAACACAGAATGGCATACGAATACCGTTGATGATAACAGTGGATGATGTAGAATATGAGTATACCTATGGTGATGGTATTGGGCTGGAGTCCATAAAGGGTAGCGATGGTACATCAATTGAATTAAAATACTGTGAAGTA
>JAZQKW010000185.1:0-2712 GCA_045542375.1 Butyrivibrio sp. | reverse complement strand
ACTTATCTTCTTAAAAATCTTGCCGTTATCGTCATCAAGATTATATTTCTTGCCATTCTCATTTTCATCATGATGTGCAATAACAAGTCCTTCCTTGTTAATTACAAAACCATATCCCATTCCTTCTGCATAGATACTTTCCTTGATAATCTCTGCCTCATCAAGATTAATATCTATTGCAATAACGCTTTCTCTGTCACCAAGCATCATGCAAAAGGTCATTCTCGTTGCCTGTAGTTCAACATCATAGTATGGGCTCACAATCGCAGGTGTTCCGTTAGCACTGGCTGCAAGTGTATACCACACACTGTCATTGACACTATATCCATTATCAAGAGTTTCTCCATTACTGTCTATATAGACACCATTGATATACCCATATAACGATATAATACTGCTGTCATGCCTGTGCTTATACTGCATACCCAAATATTCAATTAAATCTCTTAATTCCTCTGTATCTGCTCCCGATTTGATTGCATTCTCCACTCCTATGGCCGTAGCAAACAGCATATCCATATTATCGTCCAGATATGCATTTAACTGATCTGCTTCCTGCTCCAGACGAGTCTTTCCGAGAATCTCCATATTTCCTACTGAGTTAAAATAAAAAGATGCAAAATTATATACAAGCATCAATACTATAAGTATAAATGTAGCAATCAAAGTGAGAATATACAGTCTTTTATCCTTCTTCTTCAAGTTGTCTCTCCTTCAATTCTCCGGTTGTATTCTTAAATTATAAAATCTTAACGCCATTAACCATTAATCGAAATCTTGTTCCAAGTATCTCTGCAGCGGGTCGGCACATCTGCATTCTTCCTAAGACCGCTTGGCCTCCGACTTCTCATCTACATCAAGATTAAGCACTATCTGTTTCTTATCAATATCAATATCAATTTCCGCATTAGTAACGGCATAGTTAACTCTGTCATGAATGTCAAATTCATTACGGTCTCTTTCCAACACCCTGTTACGTCTTACATCAGTCTTGTCCGCAATAATTACAGCCGCTGAGCACACATCAAAAGCGCCTCCTGTAGACTCATCATGATTGCTGATAGCTGCAACCACGACCAACCTGTCTTCAAGAGACATATCCGTATTCTTCAACAGCTCGTTGGCAAGAATTCCTCCATACTCAGCATGCCTGCTTCGGTTAATCATATTGCCCATATCATGCATAAATCCCGCTATCTTCGCCAATTCCACATCATGACTGTCATATCCTAATGCCGAAAGAATCTTACCCGCTCTCTCTGCAACCAGCGCACAATGCTTAACTGAATGGTCTGTGAATCCAATAGCAGACAGCTTCTCATTCCCCTTCTCTATATATGCTCTTATCTCTCTATTATCTCTAATATCTTCGTATGTCATTACAATCTCCTATCCCGCATAATAATCGATTCGGTTCCCCTTCATTGCTTCCTGTTCAAAAGCCTTCCTGTTCCTACCATAAGCATCGTCATTGTACGTACGCATCATTGTGGTAGTAGTTCCACCTGACACGTAAGAGCGTCCGCATTCCGGACATACTGCGGTTCTCAATGATACTGATACAGATACCAGTTCCTTATTCTCTTTACTGCCTTCTGCAATAGCATTAGCAACATGTTCCTTCTCATGACTCATTACCTTGCCATAAGATTCCTGTGGACTTATATGCCCCGGAGCCTTAAAAGATACATTCTCATTAGAGCCGTCCTGATATTTTCTCGTAGCACATGTAGTACATTCTGTCTTTCCGGTTCCCTGAATATTCTTATCCGCTTCGGTACCCGCAACATTATATGGAGCACCATACATATACGGACTTCCTACACCTGTAATTCCCATCATAATGTCACGCTCCTTTCTTGAATAATTCAGACATTTTTACACTTTAATTATACATCCTGTCAATGCTTATTACAATTACATTTTTCAGCGAAAAATTAAGAATTTCTTCATATATTTTGTCCTAAATCGGCAGATAATATTAAAAGGGGGATTTAAATTTGAATTTTTTTGAAAATACTGAGTTATTTCTTGAATACCTTGTCCACTGCTGTACCACAATACTTGAACTGTTTGGAATAATTATACTTATATGCTCAGCTTTAAGATGTTTTATTCAATGGATAAAAAAGAATTCATACTTAAGACTTAATCTGGCACAGGGCATTGCGCTTTCTCTGGAATTTAAGATGGGAAGCGAGGTATTACGTACCGTAATTGTAAGAGACTGGTCAGAGCTGGGAATTCTCGCTGCCATAATTATCCTTAGAGGAATCTTAACATTCCTGATTCATTGGGAAATCAAATATGAAGAAGAGGCTCTAAGAAATAAGAAAAATATGTAAAGGCGATCCGTATTTAATACAGACCGCCTTTTCTAACTGTTCGTTATAAATCAATCTATCATTGTGCCTTAGGCTTACCACATCTACTACAAAAACGTGCATCTGCTGAATTCGGTGCCCCACAGGCTGTACAGAACCATTTCTGTGGCTGCACATATGGGTTATCCTGTTGTGGCTGTGCATATGGATTAACCTGCTGTGGCTGTGCATATGGATTAGCCTGCTGTGGCTGTGCATATGGATTAGCCTGCTGTGGCTGTACATATGGAGCTGCCTGCTGTGGCTGTGCATATGAGTTAGCCTGCTGTGGCTGTGCATATGGAGCTGCCTGCTGTGGCTGTGCATATGGATTAGCCTGCTGTGGCTG
>JAZQKW010000184.1:0-3033 GCA_045542375.1 Butyrivibrio sp. | reverse complement strand
CATTGAGTTAGATGCCATTTTCTTAGTAAGTGTATCATACATATTGCCGGCTAATTCCTGGAAGAAACGGATTGTTCCATCCGGGTCCTTAGAAATCATTGCCATTAACTTATCTTCATTGCTGGCTACACTTGAATCATCTTTGTTGCCGTCAATGTGGAACTGTCCACGATCCTTGGAACTTGAACTGAAATAGCTTGCTGTAGCAATTCCAAATGTTGATAGGTTGTATTTAGTTCCACCAACCATAACTTCTGTTCCAAGTACTGATGATTTTAATGATGATGAAATTGCTCCAAGCGTGCTGTCTTTTCTAAGCAACGCACTCTTAGCTTTCTCTTCCCTTGTCTCTATCTGCTTATCAGTCATAGCCTCCATCTCTTCATCTGTAAGAGGCTCATATCCATCTGCCGCATCTGCATAGTAAAGTCCATCCATATACGCAACCATTTCGTTGTACTGCTTGAACATATCTACTATTTTGTCATATATTCCCTGTGTATCAACTGATACATTGATGCTTACTGCGTTGTCTTTTTCAATTACATTACCATCAGCATCTGTTTCAGTAGTAACTGTTACATTCGTTGCATTAATGTTAAGTCCGTTAATTGAATATGAGTTACTGTTAGATGTGAATGTAGCGCCATTAAGCTTAATGATAGAGTCCTGCGCATTAATTCTAACTGCATCATTAGAGCCACTGAGTTCTCCTGCGTCATATCTGCTTACAATATCTCTAGCCATAGCAACTTCATCTGTAACATCACTTTCAATTCCAGAAAGAATTTCTGCATTGAGTTCATCAACCTTAGCTGATAACTTTGCTTCATCATCAAGATATGGCTGGTTCTCATCAATAATCTTCTGATTATCAGCAATCTTAGTATTATTCTCGTCTATTTTCTTCTCAAGTGCTTCTACAGCCTTGTTATAGTCTGCTTCTGTCTTGTAGTCATCTTCCCATGAGTAGTCATCAGCCTTAAGCTTATCAAGTTTCTCCTGAGCCGTTTCATTGGATTTCTGAAGCGATTCATTGTTCTTAGTAGCTGTATCCACTTTACTCTTTATTGACTTGGTGTATGACTCAATTGTCCATTTTGCCTTGTTATATCTCTCATCTATAAGAGCCTGTGCATCAAATGATGCATCAGCCATCTTTCTATACTTCTGTAAATCTGCAGTTTCGTTACCATTAGAATCCTTGTAACTTACAAGCCCTAACTTCTGCAATGCCTCAAAGCCCTTGGCATCTCCTGATGTAAGAGAAAATTCCGCATCAAGTCCTGAAGTCTTAGAGCTGATGAAAAATCTGCCTGTTCCCTCATCAAAGTTAGCAGACACTTCGCCTGCCTTGAACTGTGATGTAAGAGATGCAAGAGACATATCTCCTTTAAGTTCAATCTTTCTGTCATTGATCATAATTGTTCCTTCAGTTATTCCAAGGTCAGAAAGTTTAGTTGAGTTGGTAACTTTAGTGCCATTGCCTTCTATTTTGCCACCTGTCAGATATCCTGAAGTAGCAAGCTGCTTAACAGCAAGGGTCTGAGTTGATGTTACTGCACCTGTAGACGCGCTAACCTGAGCAATACTTGAGTTGCTTATAGATGCACTTCTAAGGTTGTAGTTAGTCGAATATCTCATGTTAGAAAGGGTGTTAGTATAAAAACCATATACTTTAGAATTAACATCCTTCCATGAATCCATTATCCAAGTAGTCTTGGTCTGTTGTTTTACAAATTTATCCTTCTTAGTTGAATACGCTTTTACAAGATCCTGAACAATTGCATCTGTATCAAGTCCTGATGCCATACCTGAAAGTCTTATAGCCATACTAGTTCCTCCTTTCTATCCTCTTTCATCCAAAAATACTCCTGCAAGTTCCCATACCTTGGCTATCATATCCAAAGTCTCTTCTGCAGGGAATTCCTTAATCACCTGATCTGAGTTCTTATCAATCAACTTAATTGTTACTCTGTTAGTCTCCTCATGGAAACCATATTTTGCTATTGTATTAGAGTTGATTTTCTTATTAATATCTGAAACCGCCTGTTTCACAGTGTTTTCTGACGGAGCATTCTTCTGTTCTCCCGGGGTCACAGACTGGGCAACCACCTCCGGTGCTTCCGTGTTGATATTAGGCACATGTACCGGTGCGCTTACCTCTCTCATTGGTGTTGTCATATTAACATTTACTGTTCCATCGATCTTCATATTATACCTCCTTGTATTTCAATATATGTATCACAGTCCTTTGTTACATATATTTCGGCATAAGATTACAATTAGTTTATACCTAACTGAATAAATTTTTAAGTGCTTCAATTCCTGCTGATTCACTGGCCGCTTTATTAGCATCCTGAATCTGCAGATATACTTCTTTTCTGTAAATAGGAACTGATTTCGGGGCAGAAATTCCTATTTTAACCTGGTCTCCTTTAATATCAAGAACCGTAACCTCAATGTCGTTATTTAAAACGATTGATTCACCTTTTTTTCTAGATAAAGCTAACATTTATTCCGCCTCCTTCTTCATTTCCTGAATGAGCTCATATACTTTGTGTTTAACAGAATATTCTTCGTTATTAACAATGAGCTGGCATCCCTTTCTTGTGATTGTGTTAATGATAAGAGGTGCTCTTAAGTTAACAGTCATTTTGGTAATATCTGAAGGAACGGTAAGAATGTTAAGGAGAAGTAAGTCCTCATCATTATCAAATGTTCCAATTGGTGCAAGCCATTCATCTTCAATTACCGGGCAGTATTCTCCAAATACTCTCGCCGGGTCAAGCATAGGAAATGCAAGTGCAGGTTCTTCAACTGACTGAAGCCATAAAATACCACCTTTTGTCTGCTTTTCGTTGTCAAACGCCAACGCGTATCTGGTATACTGTTCAAACCCCATTAATCCGTTAGGTATTGTGATAATCTTGTCATCATCAATCTCTATACTTCCAAAAATTCTTGATTCAATCTGCATATATTTTCTCCTTAAATATAATCTAATAAAGACTGCTGCACACAGTTAGATGC
>JAZQKW010000183.1:0-6461 GCA_045542375.1 Butyrivibrio sp. | reverse complement strand
GGAACTGTAGGCGGGACTCTGTCAGATAGTCTCGATAAAGCAGTTAAGGATGCGAGACACAATAAGGAATGGAGGACTGAATATATGATGCATATGGCCAACTATTGGGATAATATTGAACAGGGCAAGGAACTTGGCATGGAGATTGGGATTGTGCTTGGACGCACAGAGGGAATTGAGTATGGAAATGCCACTTCATTAGTTAATCATGTTACGAAATGTATGAATAAGCATGATTTTTCATTAGAGGAAACTCTCGATATGCTTGGTGAGACTATGGAAGACTACCTTAAGGCGAAGGAAATAGTGGAGAAGTATGAACCCTATGAAATTAGTGTATAGAACAACATAGTGGAACCTCTGTGTACGAAATGTATACAGAGGTTCTTTATAAATTGCCGGATTTATGAACTGAACACATTGTCCGCTATAAATGAGAAGTAGTCTTTGAATTGAGATTTTTTTGCTGATTCTGATGCTACTATATCAACTGAACCAATGTGGGTTGAGTTGTAGTAGAAGGATATCTGTCCCAAAACGTCACCTTCAGTGATTGGAGCTTTGATGTCAGGGAGATATTCATGTGAGTAGGTTATAGAATTTTTATCGTAAGGTGATGTGAATAGATGAGAGAAATCGGACTGGTATCGGCATCTGATTTTATTTTTTATGGGGCCTTTTATCTTGATTTCTGCCAGTGGGGGCATTTCTTTCATCTCGTATAAGTCGCATACGGAGTAACCGTAGTTGAGCAGGGTTATGGAATCGGATATACGGATTTTGGAGGTAGGGGCTCCCATAATAACCGAGATTAGACGCAGACCGTTTTTTTCGGCGGATGATGCCAGACAGAAGCCCGCAAGACTTGTGGAACCTGTTTTAAGGCCGGTTGCCCATTCATATTGTTTAAGGAGCTTGTTGGTGTTATTAAGGACAAAATCTTTTTCACCTTTTCTTGTGATGTGTGTAATGGTATCCATCCATATGGTTGATATGTCATGAATGGATGGATAATTGTTTATAAGTTCTCTGGACATCAGGGATACATCTCTTGCGGTGGTTACATGCCCTTCGGCATCAAGACCGCAGGAGTTAACGAAATGAGTGTTGTTCATGGAGAGGGCTTTTGCGCGATTGTTCATTTCGGCGACAAAGGCTTCTTCAGTACCGCTGATGAATTCTGCCATGGCAACACAGGCGTCATTGGCACTGGCAATTGCAATGCATTTTATCATGGTTTCCACGGTCTGGACTTCGCCTTCCTCAAGGAATACCTGACTGCCACCCATGGAGGCGGCATGAGCGGATACGGTTACATTGTCCGACATAGATATTTTTCCTGCTTCTATGGCGTCAAAAATAAGTAAAAGGGTCATTATTTTGGTTATGCTTGCAGGTCTGACTACTACATCAGGATTTTTTTCATAGATAATCTGTCCGGTTTCCGCCTCTATAAGGATGGCGGATTCTGTATCAATATCAGGCTGTAAGTTATTGGCAGAGGTTGGAGTTAAGCGAAACAGAAGAATTACGGATATTAATATGCATAGTATTTTTTTCATAAATTACTCTTTATATTTCTTTTATATATTTTAGTATTAATTAATATTAAATATGAAAAAAAAGTGGAAAAAATAGCTGATTTGTAGTATTATCTTCTATGTGAATGAAAGGTCGGTGAATATAATGCTTAGATTTATAGTATTGGCTTTGCGATCAATGTTCTTTACAATCAAGGAGCTTTGGAGATGTAATTACATGATGAAGCATCCTGAGAAATACGATGAACTGGCAAAATACAGACAGATACAGAAGATAATTAAGAGATTTCAGCGTAATTCCAACACGGTGACAGATGTATACGGACTTCATAATCTTCCTAAGAAGGAGAATTATGTTCTATATGCCAATCACCAGGGGCGTTATGATGGCGTAGGTATCGTGGCAAGTCATGACAGACCTCTTACAATAATAATTGATGCCAAGAGAAAGAATCAGATTGTGGTTAAGCAGATGCTTCCTATGGTTGAAGGACATCCAATTGACTTAAAGGACCCTCGCCAGCAGATGAAGACTTTGAAGTTAGTTACAGAGGATTTGAAGAATGGCAAGATACACCTTATTTTTCCGGAAGGGCAGTATGGAGATAATAAGAATACTCTTCAGGAATTTAAGTCAGGGGTGTTTAAGTGTGCAATGGATGCTAAGGTTACAATTGTGCCGGTAGCGCTTATTGATTCATATAAGGGAATGGATGGTAACAGCCTTAAAAGGGAGAAGACTCAGGTTCATTATCTCAAGCCTATTCCTTACGAAGAATATGCGGGGATGAAGAAGACTGAGGTTGCAGACCTTGTGAAGGCAAGAATTCAAGAAGCTATAGATATTAACGCAGGTGCATAATATGGAGAAGAATTTAACTAATATCCTTTTTTATATTTATTTTGTAGTTCTTTTTATTGAAAGAATGCAGAGTCTGATTCGCTCGTATATTAATAAGACATATGTTAATGACGGGTTGACCGTATATATGTATGTGCTCACGATTGTATCCGTTGTTGCGACAACAATCTTTCTGATTGTAAGACATAAGAGCATTGATTATGATATGCTGTGTATTGCTGCAGGATGTATGCTGTTTTCCGGTATGGTGCATACTGATTATAGTATCCCGCCGATACAATTTGTATCGTATGGGTCGCTTGTGGCGGCTATGGCACTCAGAACTGTTGAAATGGCGGGAACCGGTAATAAGTATAATCTGTGGATAAGCTTTGCTTATGTTGTAGCATTTTCGATGGCTATACCTGTGGTGTACCGTTCAAATATAAAGTTTAATAACATATTCCATATAATAGAGATTATTGTATCAGCGGTGACAATTGTTGCTTTTACAATGATGTTAAGAGAGATTTTTACAGGTAATGGAGTGGGCATATTTAATATTGTGTTTATTCTGATTGCAGCAGTGGGAGATGCAGTTATTCTTGCCATGCGATGGAAGGAACATGTTAATGTGTTTGTACTTGTATTTATTGTTCTTGCCACTGTATTATGGACAGTTGGAAAAATAACTGTGAAAAGTGTATAGACTGGAGCGTCATCATTTTGATGACGCCCATTTTTTTTCTACAAGACGGATAAGCAGATACAGAACAACTGACAGGATTGCCAGTATTACGATAGATAGGAGTACCCAATCCATCTTGAATACCTGACTGCCGTATATGATAAGATATCCTAAGCCTTCTTTTGCTGCAAGGAATTCACCTATAATTACGCCTACTAAAGAGAGCCCCAGATTAACCTTCATTGTGTTGATAATAACAGGCAGGGAGGATGGAATTACAAGTAAAAACAATATGTGTTTTTTGGTTCCGCCGAGAGTCTTTATCAGCTTGATTTTCTCTGCATCCGTTTCAATAAATCCGGTATATATGCTTAGTATTGCACCAAAGACGGCAACGGAAACTGCGGCAACAATAATTGTTTTAACATCATTTCCAAGCCATACGATGAGAACAGGGGCAAGGGCTGATTTTGGCAGGCTGTTCAGCAATACTAAGAATGGTTCCAGCACTTCAAATATGCCTCGGTTCCACCACATTAGGGAGGCAACAAGGAATGCCACACTTATTACTATGGCAAAGCATATGAGTGTTTCATAAATGGTAATCCACATATGTCTGTATATCATACCATTTTCTGAAAGCTTGGCAAAACATTTAATCATTCTACTGGGACTACTGAATATAAATGAGTCTATGAGTCCTATTTTTGTAGTGATTTCCCACAGAGCGATGAAGGCAACTGCGATAAATATTCGCAGCGCAATAATTGTAATATGATGAAGTTTTTGCTTTCTTATATATTTTTTGTGTGATAATGAGTAATTATCCTGCATTGTCGCTCATCTCCTTCCAAAGCATATTGAGGTATGTGTTGAACTGAGGACTGTTACGTCGCATAAATGGTGTCATTTCTTTTGGAAAATCCATTTTTATGGTTTTAACAAAATGTCCCGGTCTTTTGGAGAGAACATATACATAATCCCCGGCTGAAATTGCCTCGGCAAGGTCGTGGGTTACAAGAAGGGCGGTTTTGCCTTCCTGTCTGATTATGGAACTGATATCGTCACACACGGTAAGTCGGGTCTGATAATCAAGTGCTGAAAAAGGTTCATCAAGGAGCAGTATTTCCGGGTCTAACATAAGTGTTCTGATAAGAGCAACTCGTTGCCGCATTCCGCCTGAAAGCTGTGAAGGTCTGGAGTTTTTAAAATCTATAAGCCCATATTGCCTGAGAAAACGGTCGGCTTTTCCCTCGTTGTCTTTTTTCTTGTGTATATTGAGACCCAGCCGTATGTTATTGTATACCGTGCGCCATTCAAACAGGTGGTCGTGCTGGAGCATATAACCTATATTCGTATCTGATGAGGTTATGGTTCCCGATTCGGGAGGTATAAGACCTGCTATTAATGAGAGCAGAGTTGACTTACCACATCCGGAGGGACCTACGATTGAGATGAATTCTCCTTTTTTGACGGTCAGATTAATATCTTTTAGTGCGGGAGTTTCACCTTTTTTGGTATGATAGGAATAATTTACGTTAATAATTTCAAGAGCAGTCATTTTTTCTCCCATATACATCATATATATAATATTTTATGTAAATATGTTGAAAAGGCTACTTGGTACAGTTATAATTGGTGATAGAAAATTTGGAGGATTTATATGAATACTTTTGAGCAAATACTAGATAACATCACGGGGAAACATGTATATATTCAGACTCATGATTTTCCGGACCCTGATGCCATTGCATCTGCGTATGGTCTTTCAGAATTACTTAAGATACATGGAATTGAAGCCTCAATATGCTATAGAGGTAAGATTGAACGATATAGCACTAACGGTATGGTAAAGGCTTTGGACATTGATATGTTTAAAATCACATCGGCAGAGGATTTACAGCTTGGTGCGGAAGTGATATTGGTGGATTCTCAGAAGGGTAATTCCAATATAATTGATACAGATGGTGACGAGATTATATGTATTGACCATCATCCTACTTTTACTGAAGCTAAGTACAGATTCGCTGATATTCGTCCGGAGATGGGCGCATGCTCAACCATAATTGCAGGGTATTATATTGATAATAAGATTCCTATGGATGGGAAGGTGGCAACGGCTCTGATGTATGGTATCAAGATGGATACCTTGGGCCTGTCAAGAGGAGTTTCTGTGAAGGATATCGAGGTGTACAGTTACCTTTTTGAATTGACAGACCACGACATAATGAGTTCCCTTGAGCACTGCTCAATAAGTCTGATTGACCTTAAGGCATATGGTAATGCAATTAACAGTATTAAGGTATATAACAATCTGAGTTTTGCCAACACAGGCTGTGACTGTCCGGAAGGACTTATTGCATCCATATCGGATTTTATGCTTGATTTGATAGAGGTTGAATTTTCAGTTGTATATTCACTTAAGAAGGATGGAATCAAGCTGTCCGTAAGAAGCTCGGGATTACTTGACGCCGGAAAAATAACCAATGAGGCGTTGAAGGGGCTTGGTTCCGGAGGAGGTCATGCATCCATGGCAGGTGGCTTTGTACCGATTGATGGAGGCAGTGATGATGCTGACAGGAAAATAGCAGAGATAGAAGACAGATTTCTGGAAATATTTGAGATATGATTAGAAGGGAAGAATCGTGTGGTTCTTCCTTTTTTTGTGGGGAATATACTGTCTAGAGGGGAGAGCAGTCCCGAGGGGGCTTGGACAAATTTTGGTCAAAAGAAGTGAAATTGACCAAAAAGGGAAGAGGGAAGAGCAGCCCCGGGGGGCTTGGACAAATTTTGGTCAAAAGAAGTGAAATTGACCAAAAAGGGAAGAGGGGAGAGCAGCCCCGAGGGGGCTTGGACAAATTTTGGTCAAAAGAAGTGAAATTGACCAAAAAAGACAGAGGGGGAGAAAACATGAAAAAGTAAAAAAACAGGGTGGAGCTTTCATCGCTCCACCCTGAGAGTATAACTATAAGCTGACAATGGGATTCGAACCCACGACCTACTGATTACGAATCAGTTGCGCTACCAGCTGCGCCATGTCAGCGGACAACAAGGTCATTATAATAAAAAAACACAATTATTGCAAGTGAAAAAGTCAATACCATTTACGTAGAATATTTTTGTCTTCGTCTTTTATAATGCAGTATATGCCAAATGGTATTACAAACAGCGAAATCCACTGAGAGGTTGACAGACAAAGGAAGATTCCACGGATGGCGTCTCCTCGGAAAAATTCAAGGATGAATCTCATTGTGCCGTATAAAGTAAAATATGTGCCAAATGTCAGATAATGTCTGTTTCTTTTTTTTAAAATGAAGCATAGAATAATAAAGATGACTACATTACCAGCAGCTTCAACAAGCTGAATTGGAAAACCATTAATACCATAACA
>JAZQKW010000182.1:0-21694 GCA_045542375.1 Butyrivibrio sp. | reverse complement strand
CTGTCACCGTTAACACCAACTGCCTTAGCATATGGGTCACATGCTTCGTAATCATCTGATGTATATGTATAGTATACACCGTTAAGATCACCATCAACTGTAACTGACCATACACCCTTATCTTCAGCCTTCATGTCGTATGTCTTAATAAGATCATCTACGCCCTTCTTGCCTTCCTTATAAGTGTTAAGCTTAACAGTTGTAGCTGTTGGAGCCCATACCTTAAATGTTGTTGAATCCTTAGACCATGTAGCACCGAGGTCATCTCCGTCATATGCATACTTGTCTTCAAATTCTTCTGTTGAGAAGTAATCAGGTACTTCTACGTCAAATGCAAGTCCGTTGATATCAATCTTATACTTGCCAAATTCATCTGCCTTGTCCTTAAGTGTAATTGTAACAAACTTAGCATCTGTCTCATCAGCTACAAGGCTTTCCATTGCAACTTCCTTGCCCTCTGAGTCAAGAATCTTAACTGTGTTGCCGTCTGTGTATTCTTCTGTAAACTTAACTCTGATTGTCTTGAAGTCACCCTTCATCTCTGCGAAGTACATACCTAATCCTTTCACACAATCGTCTCCTAATTCGATTTCACAGCCTGCTTTTCCTGATGTAACATATACATCAACGGTTCCGGCTAACACACCGTTAATCTCGATGAACTGATCTTCACCGAAGTCTTTCTGCTCCCATTCGTTAAGACGAACGATAAAACCTATCTTAGAACTTCCTGCAGGAAATGTAGCTGTAGCAACCACACCCTTATCGTCTGCTTCTGTTCCGAACGTATAAGCTGCTCCGTCTCCGCCATCAGGCCAGAGCCATACGTTCCAACCTTCGTATGTACCATCTTCTCTGAGATAGTGTACATTCAAAGTAATGTCTGTTGGCTGATCAGCAGGCGCATCTGTTGTTGGTGTCTCAGGTGCATCTGTTGGAGCCTCTGTTGTTGGTGCTTCTGTTGTTGGTGCTTCTGTTGTTGGATTAGTGTTGGTCTCTTTATCGCCACCACATCCTACTAAAGCAAATACCATCATAGAAGCAATAAGAATTGCTAATAATCTCTTAAACTTTTTCATGATTACCTCCTCAATTTTCTTCTTAAAATTTTATCAAATTGTGTCCAATCATTAAATATCAGTTTTTTTATATTCATATCAATTTTTTTAACTTAAAATATTGAAAAAAAATAGTAAAAAGATGTAATATTGTATTATAAAGAGCTTTATAAACCGGAGGCATTAATATGAATACAGTCGATTTACATGTGCATTCATCTTTTTCAGACGGAACCGACAGTCCTGCAGATTTAGTTAACAGAGCTTTATCTGCAGGTCTTAAGGCTTTTGCCCTTACAGACCACGATACCACCGATGGAATAGATGAAGCGATTAATGCAGGAAATCAATTAGATATAGAAGTCATTCCGGGTATTGAGATAAGCACGGATTATCTGGACAAGGAAATACATATAGTAGGTCTGTGCATTGACCATAACAATGAAGAGCTGCAGAACGCACTTTCTGCTGAGTTAAGCAAGCGTAACGACAGAAATTTGGAAATGGTGGACCGCTTTAACAGGGCTGGTTTTCCTGTTACTATGGAAGAACTTGTTGCCATGTTCCCTAATAGTGTAATTACAAGAGCCCATTTTGCATCGTATATGGTTAAGAAGGGATATGTATCAGATTTTAGAACTGCTTTTGACCGATATCTTGGTGACGGATGTCCCCTTTACGTTGAAAGAGAGCATCGTTCTCCGGAAGACGCCATAAGATTAATCAGAAATGCAGGCGGTGCTCCAATTCTTGCCCACCCTCTCCTCTACCACCTTACTTATGGAGAGCTTAAGAAATTATGCAATAAGTTACAGGAAGCGGGACTAACAGGAATTGAGACTATGTATTCTACCTATAAAGGATTCGATGAGGTTACTGTGCGTAAGCTTGCAAGAGAATGTGGTCTTTTAGAGTCAGGTGGCTCAGATTACCATGGTGACAACAAACCACACATCCGGTTAGGTTCCGGTATGGGTAATCTGATGATTCACTATGATTATCTGAGCCGTATCAGAGACAGTATTATATAGATGTAATGTAATTGATAAACTGCTGTGCGCATCTGCCCGAAAGACCTCCATGGGAAAGCTCCCATTTATTGGCTTCCGCAAGCAGTTTATCCTCTTCCATGGTTATGTTATTTTTCTTTGCAAGTCCCTTAACTATTTCTTTAAACTCTTTTGGATTAGGCGAACCATAATATATGGACACGCCAAATCGTGCCGACAGGGATAATTTTTCCTGTACGGTATCTCTTGTGTGAAGGTCATCATCTCTTTCTTCATTATCAGAGTATTTCTCTCTTACAAGATGACGTCTGTTAGATGTAGCATATATAAGAACATTATCAGGCTTTTTCTCAAGGCCGCCCTCAATTACAGCCTTAAGATATTTGTACTCAATCTCAAATTCCTCAAAGGACAAATCATCCATGTAAATAATGAACTTATAATTTCGGTCTTTTACCGTATTAATAACTGATGACAGGTCCTTAAACTGATGCTTATATATCTCAATCATTCTTAAGCCGGCATCATAATATTCATTAAGAAGTGCTTTGATGCTTGAGGATTTTCCCGTTCCACTGTCACCGAATAACAGAACATTGTTAGCTTTTCTGCCTGCAAGAAAACTTTCAGTATTATCCCTAAGTTTCTTTTTCTGTAGCTCATAACCGATTAAATCGTCAAGTCTTATATGTTCAACGCTTATTACAGGTTCAATTTCGGCCTGTCCGTTAAGTCTGAAAGCTTTAAACATTCCAAATCGTCCAACACCTACTTCACCATAGAACCTGCACACGGTATCAAGGAATTCCTCATCCGTATCTGCATTACCAAGCTCTTCTGCAAGGAGAATTATGCGGTTTCGTATTCTTTTGTTAAAATATCTTTCTTCTTCATTGTTGTTTTCAAAATCAAGAAGGAGGGAGAAATTAGTCCCGATAAGATTATCTATTTCTTCTATATCAGTATTAAATATCATCCTTAATATTCCACAATCATATAATGCCGCTTTATTAATGCTGCCTTCTGTATGTCCCTTTCTCTCACAGGACATACTGAACGGATTCTCATTAACGGCTATTTCATAGGCAATATAGTCTTTCCACAGATTGCCTTTAAATCCCATTCTTTCAGATATTTCCAATATATGTGCTATGCACTTGGAAGCAAGTGACATATCGTCTGAGTTATGATTCAGGCTGTTATTGGCAGCTCTCATCATTATCTCAAATACTTCTCTGTTTTCATTATTTCTGTAAAGCAATAATTCCTGCATCTTATTTTTCCTTCTCTATTAGTAATTTCCCAGTAATCTCAGGTAATTGGACTCCTCTGCAATTCCTCTCAGGGCATTTCTAACCCCTGCATCTGCAAGATTTCCTTCAAAATCCACAAAGAATCTGAATTCCCAATTATGCTCAGGAATAGGACGGGATTCTATTTTGGTCATATTAAGTCCGTTAAACATAATATGCGAAATCGCATTATAGAGGCTTCCTGATTCATGCTGAATTTCAAAACATATACTTACCTTACCTGCATTTCTTACAAATCTTCGTTCTCTTGCAACTATTACGAACCTGGTGGTGTTGGCCTCAGCCGTATTAATACCCTCCTCAAGCACAACAAGTCCATATTCCTCTGCACAATTAGCGGAACCGATTGCCGCCTGTGTATTGTCCTTATCCTCTGACACCTTCTTGGCAGCAATAGCTGTATTAAGGCTGTCTCTCTGCTCCCATTCCGGATGCTTGTCAAGATACTGTCCACACTGGGCAAGTCCCTGTGGGTGTGAGTATACCGTCTTAATGTCTTCAAGCTCCGTTCCCGGACAGGCAAGAAGGCAATGTCTTATCTGCACATAAGTCTCTGCCACTATGTAATTATTAAATTCCTGTAATAAGTCATATGTATCATTGACCATTCCTGCAGACGAATTATCTATAGGTATTACTGCATAATCTGCTCTGCCTTTTCTGACAGCATCCATTGCCTCTCTGAATGTTCCTACATTAAAATTGTCCACATCCCTGCCAAAATAATTAATCATGGCTTCATGGCTGTATGCTCCCGGAACTCCCTGATATACAACCTTCACACCTTCTTTATTGATTCCGTCTGTAAGTTCATATGGTTCAAGTTTAGAATCCGTCTCTCTCTCTTCAAGTCTCTGATACTGGAATTTTCTACTCATTGCCATTATCTGGGTAAAAAGTTCAGCAATACACTTTGCGTTAAATTCACTTTCAGCCATCCCCTTAAGATTCTTTATTTTGTCCATTTCTCTTTCTTTATCAAACACAGCCTTTCCCGTTGCTAACTTGTAATCAGCAACATTGGCAGCCACTTTCATTCTCTGTTCAAAGAGCTTAACAATCTCTGCATCTATTCCGTCAATTTCTTTTCTTGATTCTGCTAAATCCACAAACATTTCTATTCTCCGTTCGTATTACATATTTCTTTTATTAGTTATATCACAAAATAACACATAATGCTTGAAAAAAATATTTTTTTATCAGATAATTATTACAACTTACGTTGATATGGAGGTTCAACCCATGAAAAAATCCTCAATAATAACTATTTGTGCAATTGTTTTCCTGCTGGTGGCAGGTTTAATTATTGCATACAATGTTTCAATACATATACCTAAGAATCCCTCTTCCGCATCTGGGAATACACAGGGCAACCTTAACAGTGGTGGTATGTTCTGCGAAAGTGATGGAATTATATATTTTGCCAATCCTTATGACAACTACAGTCTGTATTCAATGAATTCTGACTGTTCCAACCCAAAGCAGATTAGTCCGGACCATTGCTCTTACATTAATGTATACGACCGTTTCATATACTATGTTAAAAATAATACTTCTTATTCCTCAACCTTACTTTCCGGGGAACCATATGGAATTATAAGATGCAAGCTTAATGGCTCCCACTACGAGCCCCTGCACAAGAATTTTTCCAATGATTTATCCTTGTCCGGCAATACTCTGATATTCAATTCACCTGCGGAAGGTAAGATGGTTACTTACTCCGTTAACATTGACGGCTCCAATATGAAGGTTATTTCAGAAAGTGATGTGCCTAACACATCCTTCACCGGTAATGAAATATATTATTCCAACCCTACATCTGAGACTTTGGCTAACCACTATATATACAAGATGAACATTGAAGATGGTCAATCCGTACCTTGTCTTGATGCCAATACCTATATGACCAACTATATCAACGGGGTGTTATATTACATTGATTTAGACAATAATTATGCTCTTACCGCATACAACACATCCACCCGCGCCAAAAGAATTATCACCAATGAACGTGTGGTTCTCTACAATATATATGAAAATGTTATTTTCTATCAGGAAGAAACAGGCGAGCATTCCGTTAAGAGAATTTATCTTGATGGCACCAATCCTGTAACAATTATGCCGGGTGACGTAAGCAATATCGGTTGTACATCCAAATATACTTTTTTCAAAAAATTAGATGAGGATTCATTATATGTCACGGAAACCTTTTCAGGCAGTGGTGTAGAGAAGCTTATAATACAATGAGAATCGGCGGTCCTTATGGACCGCCGTATTAAATTTTGGAGCAAAACCTTATATCGTAAAATCCCATCTCATGTTACTTTATGTGCTTTTACGGTCAATATTTCAATTTGACAATTACAGGTCGTAAGAAACAGAATCAATTACGGTTATTTTGGTAATTTTGCTTATTGGGTCCGTATATTTTAAAAGGGGTTACGGTCCGATTGTTTGATTTTTGGAGGTAAACCGTAAAATCCGCTGTAATTTACGGTTAAAAAATGATTATCTTAAATTTGACCGTAGGCGCCCTAAATTTTTACGTTGTAAAAAACTGATTATCTTGTTTTTGACCGTAAACGCTCTAAAACTTTACGGTTCATTTCTCAATCTAAATTACTACGACCGTAATGTCCAAATTTTCCAATTAAATCAGTCAAAAACGGCGGTTCATTTAAAATGGACCGCCGTATTTATTAATATCCTAATATAATTCCTCTTCTCTCTGCATAGAAGCTGCAAAGTCCGATAGTTGGCATTATCTGAACCTTAGCATTCTCCCAGATTTCAACTATCTTATCCTTAAGAACCGTAGCAAATTCAAAATTATGGCAATGACTGATAATTACTGAACCCGCCTTAAATCCATGTTCCTTCATCTCTTCAATGAATACATTGATAATCTTCTTAATTCCTCTTGTCTTAGTCTTAACATCAATTGTTCCCACATCACTGGCAACACCAACACCCCAGATTCCGAATACGCCTGCAATAAATCCTGAAAGTCGGCTCATTCTTCCATTCTTAATAAGGTTGGTAAATGAGTTAAGTGCAAAAATCGTATGTCTCTTAGATGCGTATTCCTTAATCTGTTCAACCACTTCATCATATTCAAGACCTGATTCAATAAGTTCAATAAGCTTAAGTACATACATTGCAAGAACTGGTCCTGTACTAAGTGAGTCAAGGATAAACACCTTCTTATCAGGATGTGTTTCTTCTAACATCTCCTTCGCAGCAACTGCGCTGTTATAACTTCCAGATAAATTAGAAGAAATTGTAATGGCAAAAGAATAATCTGCCTGTTCAAACTGCTCATACCATGTAATTGGGCTAGGGCATGCTGAACGTCCTGCCTCTGATGATGCCTCCATAATATCTAACATATTGTCCACATCAAGTTTGTCATCATCAACATAATCCTTACCGTCAATTGTAATAACAAATGGCACCTTCGCCAATCTAATATTGTCAAATTTGAAATCATCAAACTTCATGTCACAACTAGAATCTGTAATAATATTCCACTTCATAATTGTCTCCTTCTGTACAAGTCTTCACCTGTCGTAAAAATCTTTTTGATTATACCATTTTTTATCGCTATATTCAATAAATAAAATCATTAAATATTTCTAATAATAATTATATGATTAAAAAATATCTGATGTGCGGCCTGACCGGATGGTGTATGGAAGTGTTCTGGACCGGTCTTGGCTCAGCAATCAAAAAAGACAAAAAGCTTACCAGCAATACTTCCATATGGATGTTTCCCATATATGCTACCGCAATAATAATTGAACCCTTAAGCCGCAATCTTAATAAGAAAGGACGTAACTCACTTTATCGCGGTTTTACCTATGCAATGCTTATATTTGCTACTGAATTCTTAACAGGTACTGCACTCAAAAAACGTGGTTGCTGTCCATGGGATTATTCACATGCCAAATCCAATATCAACGGGGTAATCCGTCTTGATTATTTCCCTGCCTGGTTCACCGCCGGACTTATTTACGAAAAAATACTTACCGGCAATGTACAAAAAACCCGTACCTCTTAACAGGTACGGGTCCATAATTACTATTAGTATAAAATATGTGAATCTGTAAGTGTCTTAACGATTGCCATTGCTTCTGCCTTCTTAACTTCGTCATCTGTTACTGCAAGTGCAATAGCTTCTGCTACCATATCCATATCAGCAGGCATAAATCCTCTTGTTGTAACGGCTGCTGTACCAAGTCTTATACCACTTGTTGTAAATGGCTTCTCAGGGTCGTTAGGAATTGCGTTCTTGTTACAAGTAATATTAACTGTATCAAGAAGTTTTTCTGTTGCCTTACCTGTAACTCCCTTGCTTCTTAAGTCAACTAACATAAGGTGGTTGTCTGTACCGCCTGAAACAAGGTTGAAGCCTCTGTTCATAAGACCGTCAGCAAGTGCTTTTGCGTTATCAACTACGTTCTTAGCATATACCTTGAAGCTTGGATCAAGAGCTTCCTTGAAACATACTGCCTTAGCAGCAATCACATGCATTAAAGGTCCACCCTGAATTCCAGGGAAAATTGCCTTATTGAAATTAAATCTGTCTGCAGCTTCCTGATTGCAAAGAATCATACCGCCTCTTGGTCCTCTTAATGTCTTATGAGTTGTTGTTGTAACAACATCTGCATAAGGAATTGGGCTCATATGCTGTCCACCGGCTACAAGACCTGCGATATGTGCCATATCAACCATAAGTACAGCACCTACTTCATCAGCGATTTCACGGAATTTCTTGAAATCGATTGCTCTTGCATATGCACTTGCACCTGCAAGAATCATTTTAGGCTTGCACTCTTTGGCAATTCTTAACACTTCATCATAATCAATATATCCTTCATCATTAACACCATAAGGAACACAGTTAAAATATTTTCCTGACATATTAACAGGTGAACCATGTGAAAGGTGTCCTCCATGAGCAAGGTTCATTCCCATGTATGTATCACCCGGCTCAAGAATTGCGAAAAATACTGCCATATTAGCCTGTGCACCTGAATGTGGCTGTACGTTAACATAATCACATCCGAATAATTTCTTAGCTCTCTCGATAGCAAGATTCTCAACGATATCTACGTATTCACATCCACCATAATATCTCTTTGCAGGATAACCCTCTGCGTATTTGTTAGTAAGCCAGCTTCCCATAGCTGACATTACTGCCTTGCTTACAAAGTTCTCAGATGCAATAAGTTCGATATGGTCATTCTGTCTTCCAACCTCAAGCTTAATTGCTTCTGCGATTTCTGAATCATAGTTCTTAACTTCATCAAATGTGTACATATTACTTCTCCTATTCTTTATATTTATTCTTCTGAATCAGTTTCTGTTATTGAAATAAATAATTCCTCAAGCTGCTTATCTTCAACCACGTCAGGCGCTCCTGTAAGAAGGCATGACGCATCTTTAATCTTAGGGAAGGCAATAACATCTCTGATATTGTCTGTCTTAGCCATAAGCATTACCAGACGATCAAGACCATAAGCAAGACCTGCATGAGGTGGAACACCATACTTAAATGCATTAAGCAGGAATCCAAATCTCTCGTATGCTTCTTCGCTTGTAAATCCAAGAATGTTAAACATCTTTTCCTGAATATCATCCTGATATATTCTAACGCTTCCGCCACCGATTTCATTACCGTTCAATGTAATGTCATAGGCTTTTGCACGAACCTTCTCAGGTGCTGTATCAAGCATATCTATATCTTCTTCCATCATCATTGTGAATGGATGATGCATTGCAATAAGTCTTTCCTGTTCGTCCGACCACTCAAAGAGAGGGAATTCAGTAATCCATACAAACTTATATTCATCCTTCTTAAGAAGTCCTAATTCTTCTGCAAGTTCAAGTCTCAATGCACCGAGAACATTCCATACAATCTTAGTTCTGTCTGCTGCAAAGAGAAGTAAGTCTCCAGGCTTTCCTTCAAGTCTTTCAACAAGGGCATCAAGCTCTGCTTCTGTCATAAACTTGGCAAATGATGACTTATAGGTTCCATCTGCATTAATTGCAAGATATGCAAGACCCTTTGCTCCGTATCCCTTAGCAAATTCTACAAGTGCATCTATTTTCTTACGAGGCATTTCGCCCTGACCGTTAGCATTGATAGCTCTTACTGTTCCACCATCATTAATTGCTCCGGTAAATACACCAAAGCCACAGTCTTTAACAAGGTCTGACACATCCTTAAGTTCCATACCAAATCTAATATCCGGCTTATCAGAACCAAATCTGTTCATAGCCTCTTCCCATGTCATTCTCTGTATTGGAAGCTCGATATCCACATTAAGGACTTCCTTGAACAATTTCTGTAAAAGTCTTTCATTGACATCCATAACATCTTCCATATCAACAAAAGAAAGTTCCATATCAATCTGAGTAAACTCAGGCTGTCTGTCCGCTCTCAAATCCTCATCTCTGAAGCACTTTGCAATCTGGAAATATCTGTCATATCCTGAGCACATAAGTAACTGCTTAAAAAGCTGTGGAGACTGTGGTAATGCATAGAATGAACCCGGATGAACTCTGCTTGGTACAAGATAATCTCTTGCACCTTCCGGTGTACTCTTCTGCAAAATCGGAGTCTCAATCTCAAGAAATCCCTCGTCCGCAAGGAACTGTCTTGTAAGTGTTGCAATCTGACTTCTCATCATAAGAACCTTCTGAAGGTCCGGTCTTCTGAGGTCGAGATATCTGTATTTAAGTCTTATTTCTTCCTTGGTCTTGGAATTCTCTTCAATCTGGAAAGGTGGTGTTATAGCCTCTGATAAAATTCTAAGCTCTGTAGCAATAATTTCAATCTTACCTGTTGCAAGGTTATCATTAACCGCACCTGCTCTGAGTGCAACCTCACCAACGACTGCGATTACATATTCACTCTTTAATGAACCTGCTTTTTCAAAGCCTTCCGCACCAATCTTGTCCTCTTCAAAAATAACCTGAAGAATTCCTGAACGGTCTCTCATATCTACAAAACAGATTCCGCCTTTATTTCTGTTCTTCTGGACCCATCCCATTACAGTTACCTTCTGTCCAACATTAGCCTCAGACAATTCGGCACATCTGCAGGTTCTCTTAAGTCCCTTCATTGATTCTGCCATTTCTCTTCTCTCCTATTTCAATGGATTCTTATAGAATTCCTTAAATTCAGTATATCCCTGACTAATCAGGTTATCCTTCTGGAATTTCTTATTCTTATTCATTCTTACAACAAGCACCTTATATCCGTTGTGACGTAATTTCTGTGCTTCCTGTATGATATTACATAATACATCTGATTGTATACCCTTTTCAATAAGAAATGCAACATTATTTGTATTATTTGGTATCTCAAAATTATTATCCATAAGGATTGTAATAATTCTTTCAAAACCGATTGAAAAACCACATGCCGGAGTATCCTGTCCGGTGAATTTTCCAACCATCTTATCATATCTTCCACCACCACCAACGCTGCTTCCGAATTCAGGAACTTCAATTTCAAAAATTGTTCCGGTATAATATGACATTCCTCTTACAAGTGTAGGGTCAAATACAATATCAAACTCGCAGGTCTTAGTACCGTTAACGCTGTCAATTATCTCCTGAAGTCCTTCTCTTACTTCTTCCGCAAGATAATCAGTAATTGTGTCTGCAAGATATGTGAGGCCATTATCTGCTGAATATATACCATCAAAGAGAGCAACATATTTCTCTACTGCTTCTACGGGATATCCTGCTTCAATTAATTCTGCCTTAACACCCTCTATACCAATCTTGTCCATCTTATCAAGGATAATAAATACATTATCATATTCTTCCTCAGCAAATCCGCTATATGAAGCCATTGCCTTAAGAATTCTGCGGTCGTTAATTTTTATCTTAAAATTCTTGAAGCCTATTCTTCCAATAGTTGTTGTTGTCGCAAGAATAAGCTCTATTTCAGCAAGATTTCCCGGTTCGCCAAGAATATCTATATCACACTGGTAGAACTGTCTGAATCTGCCCTTCTGAGGTCTGTCCGCTCTCCATACACTACCTATCTGTAATGCTTTAAATGGTGATGGGAGCTCTGACATATTATTAGAATAGAAACGTACCAAAGGTACTGTAAGGTCATATCTTAAACCGCCATCCACAAGGTCTGCCTCTGAGGTAGCTGTTTCAAGATTGAGTTTCTCTCCTCTTTTCATAATTTTGAAAATTAACTTCTCATTCTCTCCACCCTGTTTGCTGGAAAGGTTCTGAATATTCTCCACTGCCGGAGTCTCAATAGATGTAAAACCGAATTTTGAATAAGTATCCTTAATGATAGAGATAAGATAATCTCTTATCTGCATCTCCTTAGGTAAAATATCCTTCATTCCGGTCATTGGTTTCTTAATTAGTGCCATGTTTTAGTCCTCACTTCTTCATAATATCTCTTACAGATACGTCGATTAATATTTTGCCCCCGTTAATCACATCTATGGTTGATTCTTCGTGAATCAGCCTCTGAAATGCAAGAAATACTTCCATATCATAACATTCTATTTCATCAATTATAATCTGCATTGCAGATTCCATATCAAAAGCTCTTCTGTAGGGTCTGTCAGAAATCAGCGCAGTAAAAGTATCTGCAATCCTCATAACCCTTGCGCCAAAAGGAATATCCTCTCCCTTCAGATTATACGGATATCCGCTTCCGTTATAATTCTCATGATGGTACAAAACTGCATCCAGAACAATATCGGACAAGTCGTAATCCTTGAGAATTTCGTAACTCATCTCCGAATGCATCTTCATATATTCTACGTCATCAATATCATATTTATCTTCTGACCTTCCGTACAGATATCTGGAAAGCTTAAGCTTGCCAATATCATGTACCAGCCCCGCTATGGCAAGCTCATAACATATGGACTCATCATAGTCCATGCTCTGAGCCAGAAGATAGGTAAGATTACTTACGCAGATACCATGATTAATATTGTCTTTCAAATCTGACAACAATGTTGCCTGCACTGCATTTGCTTTAGATCTTATTCTCATCAAAAAATCTTCTCTTTCTGCCAATCATCTCATCAACACGCTCAATGTAATTACTTACATCTTTTACGTTCTCGATACGCTCCACCCTATTCTCATGAGGGAATACTATTTTGGACTGAGCTCCTGCTCCTGCAGCAAAAATAGACTGTTTTTCTTCCATAATAAGGATATTATATACGCCTTTTTTGCCCTGCTTTGCATATCCTACATTCTCGTAATTGCCCGCCATATTCTTCTGACGGTACAGATAATATGGTTCCATTCCCATTCTGTAGGCATAATCCTCAGTCATCGCAATTATCTCATCCGTATTCTCTATTCTGTAATCATTATATGCTTCTCTCATGTAATTAAGTCTTGCAGCTCTCTTTATTGCAAGAGAATGTACTGTAAGATTATCCGGAGACAGTTTCATAATCTCCTCAAGTGTGTACCTTACGTCTTCTATATTCTCCCCCGGCAGACCTACTATAAGGTCCATATTAATATTGTCAAAACCGCATTCTCTTGCAAGGTAAAAGGCATCATATATCTGCTCTGCTGAATGCCTTCTTCCAATAAGGTCAAGAGTTTTCTGGTTCATAGTCTGGGGATTAATGGATATTCTGTCAATTCCATGTTCTCTTATAACCTGCAGTTTCTCTCTGTCGATACTATCCGGTCTTCCCGCTTCAACCGTAAACTCTCTTAGTGAGGAATAATCAAAATTCTTCTCAAGAAAAGTAAAAAGTCTGTCAAACTGATGAGGAAGAAGTGTGGTAGGTGTCCCTCCCCCAATATATATGGAATCCGGTCTCTTATCCTTAAGTAATTCGCTTAGATATCCTAATTCCTTAAGCAAAGCATCAAGGTATGTATCAACTCTGTCCTTCCACATTCCTATTGGGTAAGATGTAAAAGAACAGTACAGACAGGTTGTAGGACAAAAGGGAATACCTATATACAGACTATATCCATTATTGTAGTCAAGTTCTGACAAAAGCTCATGCTCATTCTTAGCAACCCTAAGTCCAAGCTCTGCTTTCTTCCTGTCTGCAAGATATTCTGTCTGAAGATGACAGATTATATCTTCATCCTCATATCCATTTTCTATAAGTCCCAAAGGAATCTTAACAGGTCTTATTCCCGTAAGTGTTCCCCATGGAAGCTTCTTTCCTGTTATTCTACTATATATATTATATAATTCTCTCTTAATATGATTACGAATGATTTTCTTGTCGTCAGTATCTTCCTCGAACTCGAAGGTATACCCCTCCACATTGCCTCTAACCTTTCGGTCTGTGGCATTCACAATCGTATGAATCTCAGGAGCATCTGTAATTTCAGGTTCTCCTGCAATTCTGGTAATAATCTTGTTATCAGGATAAAAAGCCTGTGTCATTACCCTGACGTCATTTTCGTAATCTTTTGTATTAATATCAATAAGTATCATTAATATTCCCTACCTGATAAACGGGTTGTATTTCTTCTCTCTGGCAATGCTTGTAGACTCTGCATGTCCCGGATACACAATTGTATCATCCGGAAGTGTATAGAGTTTATCTTTAATTCCGTTAATAAGCGCTGCCATGCTGCCACCCGGAAAATCAGTTCTTCCTATTGATTCGGCAAAAAGAGTGTCTCCTGAAAATACAATTCCACCATTTTCAAAGTAATAGCACATTCCGCCTACCGTATGTCCCGGTACCTCAAGTGCCTTAATCTTAAATCCGGCAACTTCAAATTCCTCGCCATCCTTAAGGTATACATCTGCTTCAGTACAATATCCCTGTCCCATAAATCCTGCACTGAGATTAACTGTACTGTCTCTCAAAACGGCTCTTTCATTAGCCCCTGCATACACCTTGATGCCAAAATGATTCCTTATCTCATCAAGAGCAAGAATATGATCAAAATGTCCATGGGTAATAAGTATTCCCACCGGATTAACAGAGAGCTTCTTAACTCTTTCAATTATTCTCATGTGGTCCCCTGCAGGGTCAACTATCAAAGCTTCCCTGCTGTCTTCATCATATACATAATATGTGTTGGTTCCACACATTCCTATAACATTATGTTCTACTTTTAACATTAATTTAACCCGTTGTTCTTTCTATGTCTGTTACTCCATCGATATTGCGAAGCTTGTCCTTAAGTTCTCTTAATTCCTGTATTCCGCTTATCTCGAAGCTCAAATCAATGGTTGCCACGCCCTGCTTACTTGTTCTGCAGTTCATAACCTTAACGTCAATCTTACGCTCTGTAAGAACCTTGGATACATCCACAATAAGTCCTGTTCTGTTAGTGGCGTAAATTCTGATATCTGCGTTGTATTTTTCACTGCTGTTGTCATAATCAAATCTCTGCCATTCCGCATCAATCAGACGCAATCTGTCATGTTCCGTAATATTAAGTACATTGATACAATCGTTTCTATGGATGGAAATTCCGCGTCCTCTTGTAACAAATCCTACAATCTCATCACCCGGAACCGGACTACAGCATCTTGAAAATCTTACCGCCACATCATGAACGCCCTTAACTACAATTCCACCCTTCGTGGTTCTTGCATTATCCCTCTTCTTAAGAGCCTGAGCGTCTGCTGCCGCAAGAATATCTTCGTCAGTAATTTCCTCTCTGTGCTTCTTATCATATTCTTCCTGAAGCTTGCCAATTACCTGTCCTTCCTTCAGACCGCCATGACCAATTGCAGCCAAGAGAGAATCCCAATCCCTGAAGCCATATTTCATCATAGCTTTCTCAGTAAATTCCGGCTTAACAAGGTCGCTTAAAACAATATTCTTACTCTTACAATAATTGCTTAAAAGTTCTCGACCCTTGGTGATGTTATCGTCCTTAAGTTCAGCCTTAAACCAAGCATTAATCTTATTCTTAGCCTGTGGACTCTTAATGATTGAGAGCCAGTCCATGCTTGGTCCCTTGGAATTATTAGAGGTTATTATCTCTATTCTGTCACCATTCTTAATCTTATAATCAATTGTAACTAACTTACCGTTAACTCTGGCACCTACCATTTTGTTACCAACTGCCGTATGAATCGAATAAGCAAAATCAATAGGTGTTGAACCTGCAGGAAGGTTCTTAACATCTCCCTGTGGTGTAAAACAATATACATTATCAGAAAACAGGTCCAAATCGCTCTTAATCAGACTTAAGAATTCTCTATTATCTGACATATCTCTCTGCCATTCAAGAATCTGACGAAGCCATGTAAGCTTAGCCTCTTCACTGTCGTTACCCTTCGTTCCGTCAATATTCTCCTTATATTTCCAGTGGGCTGCGATACCATATTCAGCAGTTCTGTGCATTTCGTAGGTACGAATCTGAATTTCAAAAGGCTGTCCCGTTGATGAAATAAGTGTAGTATGAAGTGACTGATACATATTAGGCTTAGGCATTGCAATATAATCCTTAAACCTTCCCGGAATCGGCTTGTACATCTCATGGATTACACCAAGTGCCGCGTAACAGTCTTTAACCGTATCTACAATAATTCTTACTGCAAAAAGATCATAAATCTGGTCAAGGGTCTTACCCTGATTGACCATCTTCTTATATATACTGAAGAAGTGTTTTACTCTTCCCTTAATAGAACAGGTTATTCCGGCATTATTAACATGCTCCTTAACCTCTTCCACAATACTCTTAACAAAATCCTCTCTTGTCTCTCGCTCAAGAGTAAGCTCTCTTTCCAGACGATGATATACATCCGGTTCAAGATATCTGAGTGACAAGTCGTCAAGCTCTACTTTAATCTTGGAAATACCAAGACGCTGTGCAATTGGAGAATATATCTCCATTGTCTCTCTCGACTTCTCAATCTGCTTCTCAGGAGTCTGATACTGCATAGTTCTCATATTGTGAAGTCTGTCCGCAAGCTTAATAAGTATAACTCGGATATCCTTTGCCATGGCAAGGAACATCTTACGCAGGTTCTCTGCCTGAATCTCTATCTTATCGTGCTCATAATTCAACTGGGTCAACTTGGTAACACCATCAACAAGCAACGCAACCTCTTCTCCAAATTCATTTGAGAGTTCCTCGTAGGTCACTTCCGTGTCTTCCACAACATCATGAAGCATTCCTGCTATGATAGTCTCCTTATCAAGCTCTAACTGAGCAAGTGTTATTGCAACACAAAGAGGGTGAATTATATATGGTTCACCCGATTTACGTTTCTGTCCGTTATGAGCACTATCAGCCATACGATAGGCTTTTTCAATCAATGTAAGGTCTGTAGACGGATGATAGTCCAAAATACATTTCTTAAGCACTTCAAACAATTCATCCGGTACATTAGTCTCCGGTGGATACAATGGAGTCTCATCTATATTACGTCTCTGTCTGATATTATCTTCGCCAACCATGCGCATTGCCTCCATCCTTAGATTTATATATAATATTATATATTAAAAGAAAATCTCACAAATTGCAACCTATTCTATTTGCCCGGATAAGTTATTACAGACTCCACATCATACTTAGAAAGCAGCTTTCTTCCTTCAAGTCCCGCAAGCTCAATTATAAATATAATCTTCACTACCTCACCGCCAAGTTGTTCTATAAGACCTGCAATTGCCTGAATAGTTCCTCCGGTAGCAATAAGGTCATCTACAATAACAACCTTCTGCCCCGGCTTAATTGAGTCCTTATGCATCTCAACTGTTGCAGTACCGTATTCAAGATTATATGTAGCTTCAATAGTTTCACAAGGGAGCTTACCCTTCTTTCTTACAGGAACAAAAGCTTTATGATTGGCATATGCAACCGGTGTTCCAAAAATAAATCCCCTTGATTCAGGTCCTACAACCACGTCATAGTCCACTCCCTCAAGCATTGAATTAATACTGTCAATAGCAAGCTTAAATCCGTCCGGGTCCTGAATAACAGTTGTGATGTCCCTGAACATAATCCCTTCCTCTGGGAAATCAGGTATAGTTCTTACATATTCTTCTAATTTCTTCATAACGCTTCTTCTCCTTGTACAATTTCTTTTATTCCATTCTACATCCTGTGATTATAATCTGCAATTTCTTATTTCCGCGAAATTCATTTATTTCCGGATAATATGTACATCCTATAGGTAATTTTTCTTCAAAAGCTCTCAGGAGCTCTGCCGATTTATAAAATGCCATTGCTTCTATAGTATATCCTCTTTCATTTTGTAATATCAGCTTCGTATACATTCCATCTCTGCCAATAGGGGAATAACCCGTGATTATAAGGTTCTTATCAGCAAAAACCGGCTTCTCATTACCTTTTCCAAAAGGTTCAAGTTTTTTAATATCTGAAATAACCTTCTCTGATATATAATCTATTGGCATCGGCACATCAATCCACACCACTTCCGTCAGGTCGTCTTCACTAAGATTGCTGTTATCATTCAGTTTCCTTCTCAGCAATTCTACATTCTCTTCCTGAAGCGATAATCCTGCTGCCATGGGATGTCCGCCAAATTTTGTAAGAAGCTCATCACATTCCAAAAGTTTTTCAAAAATATTATAGCTCTCAATGGAACGAGCAGAGCCTTTTACCCCTTCTTCTGCCTTAGTAAGCACAATTGTAGGTCTGTAATATTTTTCTTTTATCTTACCCGCAACTATTCCTGCTATACTTTCATGACAGTCAGGCAAAAATACAACGAGCACCCTATCTTCCTTCAGTGACGTATTTTCGATTTCATTAATTGCACTGTCCACTGCCTTAGCAGTAAGTTCTTTTCGCTCATCATTAAGGGATTTAAGATCCCCTGCATAGCGTTCTGCTTCCCTGTTATCAGTTGTTAGAAGCATCTGTATGGCTCTTTTGGCTGTATCAAGTCTTCCACTTGCATTAAGGCATGGCCCGATTACAAAACCTATATGATAAGCTGAAATATCTTCTTTATTAATTCCCGTCAGTGTAATCAGCGCATTAAGTCCCGGATTATTAGTCTTTCTAAGTCTCTTAAGACCCTCTTTTACAATAATTCTGTTCTCTTCCTGTAAATCTACCACGTCACCAATAGTGGCAACCGCAGCCATTTCATAATAATCATCAGGAAGCAGTCCATTAATCCCTCTGGCCTCGTACAGGCAACCAATGAATTTAAGTGCAATACCTGCGCCACATAGGGATTTAAACGGATATTCACAGTCAGGTCTCTTAGGGTCCACCACTGCATCCGCTTCAGGAATTATGTATTTTCTTCCTTCCAGCGTATCCTCATAACGCACATCATGATGGTCCGTTACTACCACCGTCATACCAAGACTTTTGGCATATTCAATCTGTGCTACAGCGGCAATGCCGTTGTCACAGGTCAAAATAACATCTCTGCCCACACTATGAGCTTCTTCTATTAACTTTTGATTAATTCCGTAACCATCTGCAATTCTATCCGGAACTTCATAATCCACGTCAGCGCCAAGGGATAAAAGTCCCTTAAATAAGATATAGATGGAACAAATTCCATCTATATCATAATCACCTATTATGCGGATTTTCTGTCTGTTATCAATGGCTTGTCCAATGATATCTACTGCCTGCTTCATATCTTTCATAAGCAGAGCATCATACATTGTGCCAAGGTCTCCGTTGAGATATCTGTTAACAGCTTCCATTCCCTCAATACCGCGGTTACGGATAATTCTTGCAACGACTTTGTCGATTGAGTAGCGTCTGCCAATTTCATCAAAATCAGCCCGCTTAGAATATACCCGCCATTTCGCCATATTTTATTCCGCCTGTTTCATTGCTCTTTTATATGATGCCTTCTTCATAATAAACCACAATGCACCTGTGATAAAGATTGAAGAATATGCACCTGCCACAATACCAACCATAATTGGTGCAGCAAATTCCTTAATTGATGCAACACCCATAATATAAAGTACTAATACCATTACAAAGGTTGTAAGTGAAGTATTGATACTTCTTGTAAGTGTTGATGTTATACTGCTGTTAACAACATCTGTAAGTGTTGATTTACCCATTGCTTTAAGGTTCTCTCTGATACGGTCAAAGATAACGATGGTTGCATTAATTGAGTAACCTACAATTGTTAACATACATGCAATAAATGTATTACCAACTGTTGTTCTTGAAATTGCATAGAATGCAAGTACTACAAGAACGTCATGTAAAAGTGCAAAAATCGCACTTGTTGCAAACTTTACATCTCTGAATCGAATCCAGATGTAGATAAGCATACAGATTGTTGCCACAACTACCGCTATAATGGCATCTCTTCTCATCTCGCCACTGATTGTAGCTGAAATTCTCTCATAGCTTACAACATCAGGGTCAGTTACATCCAACTGGAATTCATTCTTAAGTAATTCATTAAATGCTTTCTGCTGTTCTTCTGAGAGCCATTTGGTCTTGAAGATAATTGTATTGCTTCCCTTTACAGCCTGCTGCTGCACTGTTGATACTCCTACCTTATCCTTGATAAGAGGAATAATCTTATCTTCTGCCTCTTCAAGTGTATACTCTTCATTAAATGCTACTGTTGTTGTTGTTCCACCTGAAAATTCAAGGTCAAAATTAAATGCGCCCTTTCCTCTTACTCCGTTAACCACTGTAACAGCAATACCTGTTGCAATTACAAGTCCTGCAATTGACATAAAAAGCTTTCTCTTAGAAAGGAAATCAATTGGCTTTCTCTCTGCTTCCTTACCATACATTGATACCTTGTTAAGTCCAAGATGATACATAAGTAACAATACCACTCTTGCAACTACAAGTGCTGTAAACATTGAAAGAAGAATACCCATTCCAAGTGTTACGGCAAAGCCCTTAACAGGTCCTGAACCAATAACTCCAAGAATTACTGCTGCAATAAGTGTTGTTACGTTTCCATCTATAATTGCTGAAAAGGCTTTCTTGAAACCAATATCAATAGCACTTCTTACTGATACCCCTCGTCCAATCTCTTCTCTTACACGGGCAAATATAATTACATTGGCATCTACCGCCATACCTATACCAAGTACAATACCTGCAATACCAGGTAATGTTAATGTAAGATTAAACACATTGAGTAATGCAAGCATTCCGCCTGTATATGCAAGCAATGCAAGATTAGCTGCAATACCCGGTACTCTGTAGTATGCAATCATAAATATGAAAAGCAGGATAAAACCTATTATTCCGGCTTTAACACTGGTGCTGATTGCATTCTGACCAAGAGTTGCACCTACAACCTGAGATGTAATCTCTTCAAGCTCTACAGGAAGAGCACCGATACGAATATTAGATGCAAGCTTCTTAGCCGCATCAACTGTTCCCATACCTTCGATATATCCCTGTCCGTCTGAAATTACGGCACTTACACTTGGTACACTGATGAATTCTCCATCATAGTATACACCAATTGACCAATTCTTTTCTTTTGCAAGAGTTGTTGCTTCCTTAAACTTAGCTGCGCCTTCCTTAGTAAGGGCAAATTCAACAACCGGACCAACCTCCTGATACTCTGTTCCTTCTGCTGATTTAACATCCTCACCTGTAAGTACAAGTGTGCCATCAGCCTGCATTTCTTCTATCTTTCTGTTAAGAACATATGTCTGTGTAAATGTTCCGTCAGGCTGAATTTTGTAATCAATCTTGTAGTTAGGTGTCTTACCGTCTTTAGCATACTCTAAAATAAAGTATAACGCGCCAGGCTTACCTAATTCTTCAAGTACCTTCTGCGCATCTGTTGCACCCGGAATCTCCACAGTTACTCTGTTAAAGCCTTCCTTATATGCCGATGCTCCATCGTACATCTCGATACGTTTTGCCATCTTGTACACTACGTCGTCCATATCCTGTGATGATACATCGCCAACTGCCTGGTATGTAACACTCACACCTCCGTTAAGATCAAGACCAAGTGTAATATTCTTGGCACTTCCCTTATGGCCTTCGCCATATCCTACCAAAACCGTATATCCGGTTGCCACAAATGCTGCAACAATAGCAATGGTAGCAATTATCTTCTGCCAGATTTTCATTGTAATTATTCTCCTTTTTTATTATTTATCTTATATTAACAATGTACTGAGATATCTCCGTAATCTGCTGCTTCTATACCTTCATCTGCAAGAGCACATTTAATCATTACCGCACATTCTACTCTCTTACGCTGTAACTGACACGCAATATCATAAGGCTCATTAATATCCTTGTTGAAATTATATGCGTTAGCAGAGCATCCGCCGCTGCAATAAAACTTGCAGAAGCAATCCTTGCATTTCTCCTTGGTATATACATTAGTATTATTAAAAGTAGTTCTTAT
>JAZQKW010000181.1:0-13556 GCA_045542375.1 Butyrivibrio sp. | reverse complement strand
GTCTTCCTAAGACCGCTTGGCCTCCGACTTAATAGGTCGAGGGCTTGACCAAGACGGTTTAGAGGTTGTTATCAAAAGGAAGAAGATATTTCAGAGAAGTTTTTAGTATGTGGTTTTGAAGGAACAAGTCGAGGTAATCAGACGATTACCTCTTTTTTTTTGTCTTATTATATGGTATAATTTTGTAAATGCTATTGGTGGAGGTATTTCTTATGGATACTAATATTTTATTGGAAAACGGAACTAACGAATTAGAAGTATTGGAGTTTATGATTGGAAATAATCATTATGGAATTAATGTTGCTAAGGTTAAGGAAATTGTACCATACCAGAGTGTAACACCGGTTCCTAACGCACATCGTTTTGTTGAGGGTATTTTTATGCCAAGAGATATTATGATGTCTGTTATTGATCTTGCTAAGGTAACACAGTGTACAGAGTCTAATGACGATAATAGGGATATGATGATTATTACCAATTTTAATATGCTTAATATAGCATTCCATGTGCATAGGGTATGTGGAATACATAGAGTATCATGGGCTGATATAATAACTCCTGATGCAACAATAAGTTCATCGCAGCACGGAATTGCAACAGGTGTTCTTAAGGTTAATGATAGACTTATAATAATATTGGACTTTGAGAGAATTGTTAGTGATATTTCTCCTGAAACAGGACTTAAAGTACACGAGATAGAAGCGTTATCATCAAGAGAACGTAATAATCTTCCTATTTATATTGCTGAAGATTCAGCTCTTTTGCTTGTGCTCATTAAGGATTCGCTGGAGAAGGCAGGATATTGTAATCTTAATCTTTCACAGAATGGACAAGAATGTTGGGATAAGCTTGAAGCACTTAGAAAAGCTCATCCTAATAATATAACAGATTATGTAAGGTGTGTAATTACGGATATTGAAATGCCATTAATGGATGGACATCGTTTAACTAAGTTAATCAAGACAGATTCGGTGCTTAAGGATGTTCCGGTTGCTATTTTCTCATCATTGATTACACCTGAAATGCATAGAAAAGGCCAGCAGCTTGGTGCTGATATTCAGATGTCTAAGCCTGAAATCGGTAAGCTTGTTGGTGAATTAGATAAATTAATGTTGAAATAACATGGAGGGACGTATGTCTGACAGAAGTGAAGAAGAATATCTTGATGAACTTTTGAAATCAATGAGTTTTGAAACATCAGATGAAGATGAGGATTTGGATGACGATGATGAAGCAGTTGAAGCTGAGACTGTAGAAGATGAAGAAGTTGATATACCTGAGTCAGAAGTGCCGGAAATGGAATTTGAAATTCCGGAGGAGAATAGTCCTGAGATAGAGATTCCGGAATTCAATATGGATATTCCAGAGGAAATCATTCCTGAGACAGATATTCCGGAATTGGATATGGAAATACCGGAGGAGACTGTTCCTGAGACAGATATTCCGGAATTGGATATGGAAATACCGGAGGAGGTTATTCCTGAGCCTAATATTCCGGAATTGGATATTGAGGATGATGTTGATTCTAAATTGTTAAATCAATTGCTTATTAACGAATCTGATGATGCTGATGCAGAAGATATGGAAATAGACGATTTGCTAAAGGCGTTACAGGAAGAAGAGATGGCTGCTACTAAGGCACCTGAACCGGTACCGGAACCTTCAGTGGTCGAGAATGATAATGAAGAAATAGTTCTGGATGATGATTTCTCATTAGATGATTTAGATATGGATATTGATCCGTCTACACTTTTTGCAGATGATTTTTCGGATTTGCTTGCTTTTTCTGGAGATACCGGTAATGATGATTCCGATAACAAGGGAGAAGATGGACAATCACATAACAAGAAGTCTAAGAAAAAGAAATCTAAGAAAGGTGATAAGGAAAGCAATTCTAAATTAAAGAAGTTTATAATGGCTTTTGATGATGGTGAGGATGAGCCTGTAAGCAAGAAGAAGGACACTAACAAAGCTCTTATGAACGAAGCATTTGGTGAAGAAGAGCAGGAGAAGAAGGATCCTAAGGCAGAGAAGAAAGCTAAGGCAGAAGAAAAGAAAGCCGAGAAAGCCAAGAAGAAGGAACATAAGAAGCTTGAGAAGAAGAAGAAAGCTGAACTTAAACAGGCTGAGAAGATGAAGAATATGGATCTGGATAGTCAGGTTGTTATTTCTTTTGGCAGAATAATTAGAGTTGTATTAATTGTAGCAGTTGTATCTGTTATAGTTATTCTCAGTAGCAGATTCTTATCATATGTTGGAGATATTAATTCATCTAAGAAGCTTTTTAATAGTGGAAGCTATACAGCTGCTTATGAAAGAATTAATGGTCTTAAAATAAAAGACAGAGACGAATATTTTTATATGCAGGCAAGGACTATGGCAAGCTTGTATCAGGGGCTTGAATCATATGATAATTATATGAAGATAGACAATGAGACTATGGCAATAAGTGCTCTGGTGAAGACTGTAGCAAGACGATATGATTTGCAGGAAGAAATCACTAAATACGAGGTTGTAAGTCAGGCTGAGTCTGTATATAACAGAATAATTAATATTCTTAGTAATTATGGAATATCGGAAGATGAAGCACTTTCGCTTAATTCAATGACTAATTATGAAGAATATATTGCAAAGATTAGTTCATATGGAGGCAATGCATAATGATAGCCATCATTGATTATGATGCAGGAAATATTAAAAGTGTCGAAAAGGCACTTTTATTTCTTGAAAAGGAAGTTGTTGTAACTAGGGACAGAGATGTAATACTTAATGCAGATAGAGTTATTTTACCGGGTGTAGGTTCATTTGGTGATGCAATGGCTAAATTACATGAATATGATTTGGTAGAGGTTATACATGAATATGTTAAGACCGGAAAACCTTTTCTTGGAATATGTCTTGGTCTTCAGTTACTATTTGATAAAAGTGAAGAAACTCCGGGTGTCAAGGGACTTGGCATATTAAAAGGAAAAGTCAGAAGATTTCCTGATAATAAGGAGTACAAAATTCCACAGATAGGATGGAATTCTATTAAAGTAAGACCGGATTCACGTCTTTTTAATGGTATTGCAGACGATTCATATGTATATTTTGTACATTCATATTATTTAGACGCAGAGAATGAAGACGTAGTTGCCGCGAAGACGGATTATATTATGGAATATCATTCTGCAGTTGAATCCGGTAACGTGTATGCATGCCAGTTCCATCCTGAGAAAAGCAGTGATGTAGGACTTAGAATTTTATCTAATTTTGCTAATATTTAGGAGATTAACTATGTACACTAAGAGAATTATTCCATGTCTTGACTGTAAGGATGGAAGAGTTGTAAAAGGAACTAATTTTGTTAATTTAAGAGATGCGGGAGACCCTGTGGAGGTTGCCGCAGCATATGATAAAGCAGGTGCAGATGAACTGGTATTCCTTGATATTACAGCAACATCTGATGATAGAAATACCACTGTTAATCTTGTTAGAAGAGTTGCAGAGAAGGTATTTATACCATTTACCGTAGGTGGCGGAATCAGAACAGTAGAGGATTTTAGAACACTTCTTAGAGAAGGGGCTGACAAAATATCAATTAATTCTGCCGCGATTAATACACCTGAATTAATTAGTAATGCAGCGGATAAATTTGGCAGTCAGTGTGTGGTTGTGGCAATTGATGCCAAGAGACGCGCTGATGGAAGTGGATGGGACGTGTATCGTTCAGGTGGACGTATTAACACCGGACTTGATGCTGTTGAATGGGCGGCTAAGGTAACATCACTTGGAGCGGGAGAAATTCTTCTTACAAGTATGGATTGTGATGGTACGAAAGCAGGATATGATATTGAGCTTACGAAGCAGATAACAGATATTGTTAATGTGCCGGTTATTGCCTCAGGCGGAGCCGGTAAGATGGAACATTTTGAAGATGCGTTTACTAAAGCCAATGCTGATGCAGTTCTTGCAGCGTCATTGTTTCATTATAAAGAAATGGAGATTATGGATCTTAAGAGATATCTTGCATCGAAAAATATACCTGTAAGAATGGGGTAAAATATTATGGCAGCTATAAGTAATGACTGGTTGAAAGAGATTTCGCCGGAATTTTCAAAACAGTATTATAAGGATTTATTTAACTTTGTAAAAGAAGAGTACAGTAAGAATATAATATATCCACCATCAGAGGATATATTTAATGCATTTCATTTTACTCCTCTGAACAAGGTTAAGGTTCTGTTATTAGGACAAGATCCATATCATAATGAAAATCAGGCACATGGACTTAGTTTTTCAGTCCCTGAAAGTCAGATGGATATTCCTCCATCATTGCAGAATATTTATAAAGAACTTAACACGGATGTTGGATGTTACATACCGGATAACGGATATTTGAAAAAATGGGCTGATGAGGGAGTTCTTTTGCTTAATACTGTGCTTACAGTAAGAGCACATAATGCTAATTCACATAAAGGAATGGGGTGGGAGCTGTTTACAGATGCTGTAATCAGGGCTGTAAATGAACAGGACAGACCTATTGTGTATTTCCTGTGGGGTGCACCGGCACAGAAGAAGGCTGAGATGCTTAATAATCCTAAGCATCTTGTACTAAAAGCACCACATCCAAGTCCACTGTCAGCATACAGAGGCTTCTTTGGATGCAGGCATTTCAGTCAGTGTAATGAATTTCTTATAAAGAATGGAATTGAACCTATAGACTGGCAGATAGAGAATATAAGATGATTTGAAAAATTAATCCCTCGACATTGTCGAGGGATTTTTGTGTTATTTTTCTAAATTCTTATGAGCTGTTGAAAGCATTAATTTAATACGGTTGAGCTGGTTAACTTCGCTTGCACCTGCATCATAGTCTACAGCGATAATGTTAGATTCAGGGAAGCTTAAACGCAATTCTTTAATAACACCTTTACCTACAACATGGTTAGGAAGACATCCAAATGGCTGGCAGCATACGATATTATTAACACCATTATGAATCAAATCAACCATTTCAGCTGTGAGAAGCCATCCTTCACCAGTCTGGTTACCATCTGAAATATATGGACGTGAAAGCTTCTGCATATAACCGATTGAAGGCGGTGCAGAAAAACGCTTGCTGCGGTTAAGGTATATTTTGGATTTGCGACGTATCAGTTCGATAGCTTTTATAACAAATCCGCTTATTGTACTTGCTTTTTTGGTTGAACCAAGGTGGTCTGTTCTAAAGTAAGTATTCTGTGCACAATAGAGAAAGAAGCCCATAAAATCAGGGACAACTGCCTCAGCACCTTCTTTTTCCAAAAGGTCAACAATGTGATTGTTAGCCAAAGGATGGAATTTTACAAGGATTTCACCAACTACACCAACCTTAGGCTTCTTAATATCAAGAAGCGGAAGATTATCAAATTCCTTAATAATCGTCTTAATTACCTTGTTGAATTTATGCAATGGAAGTTTACCTTTGAAACTCTCTGCACATAATTGTTTCATTTTTTCGGCTAATTCATTAGCAGAACCAGGAACAGCCTCGTAAGGTCTTGTTCTGTATAAACACTGCATAAGAACATCACCGTACTGCATAGACATAAGCACCTTTTTAACAAGGGTAAAATTGTACTTGAGTCCCGGATTAGTCTCAATACCCTGTACGTTAAGTGATATTACAGGGATATGCTCAAGTCCGGCTTTCTTAAGAGCACGTCTGATGAAGCCGATATAGTTACTTGCACGACATCCACCACCTGTCTGGGTAATTACAACAGCAGTTTTATTAAGGTCGTACTGACCTGAAAGTAATGCTTCCATAATCTGCCCTGTAAGGATGATAGAAGGGAAGCAGGCATCATTGTTAACGTACTTAAGACCGGTATCAACAGCCGATTTCTCAAGATTCTGTAACATTACAAAATTATAACCACAGGTTCTGAGTGCAGGCTCCAATATATTGAAATGAATTGGAGAAAGCTGTGGACATAAAATGGTATATCCGCTATTCTGCATTTCTTCTGTATAGATAACTCTGTGATAAGCAGAAGAGGTTACCTTACGTTCATAATTACGCTTTTCTCTTACTTTGAGTGCTGCAATAAGAGAACGGATACGAATTCTTGCTGCTCCAAGGTTGTTAACTTCATCAATTTTGAGAACCGTGTATATCTTACCACCTGATGTAAGGATATCATTAACACTGTCAGTAGTTACGGCATCAAGACCACAACCGAAAGAGTTAAGCTGAATCATATCAAGGTCATCCCTTGTCTTAACAAAGCTTGCAGCGGCGTAAAGTCTTGAGTGATATGTCCACTGGTCCATAACAATAATCGGACGTTCTACTGTTCCGAGATGAGAGATTGAATCCTCAGACAAAACAGCGATTCCATAAGAGTTAATAAGCTCCGGTATACCATGGTTGATTTCAGGGTCAACATGATATGGTCTTCCGGCAAGGACGATACCCTTTCTACCAGTCTCTTCAAGGTATTTAAGAGTCTCTTCACCTTTTTTTCGAATATCAAGACGGCAGTTAGCCATTTCTTCCCAGGCTGCTTTTGCAGCTTCTTCAATTTCAGAAGCGTTAATGCCGAATTCTTTTGAAAATACATTAACAAGTTCGTTGCTTGCAACTTCTAAGTTAGCAAAGGATATGAACGGGTCCATGAAATTAACATTGTTTTCCTTAAGTTCTTCCATGTTGTTCTTAATATTTTCACCATAAGAAGTTACAATCGGACAGTTAAAGTGATTGTTGGTTGTCTCATCCTCACATCTCTCGTATGGAATACATGGCATAAAGATGAATTTAATATTTTGCTTAATAAGCCATGAAATGTGACCATGCACAAGCTTGGCAGGGTAACATGCGGATTCACTAGGAATTGATTCAATACCTAATTCATATATATTACGGCTTGAAGCAGGAGAGAGTACAACCCTATAGCCTAACTTGGTAAAAAATGTATGCCAGAAAGGGTAGTTCTCGTACATATTAAGCGAACGAGGGATACCTACGGTTCCGCGTGGAGCCTTATCTGCATCAAGTGATTCATATTCAAAAAGACGACGGTTCTTATATTCAAATAAGTTAGGTATTTTGTCTTTGTTACGTTCCTTACCAAGGCCACGTTCACATCTGTTACCTGAGATAAACTGACGTCCGCCGGTAAATCTGTTAACGGTAAGGAGACAGTGGTTGGTACATCCCTTACATCTAATCATGTTAGTCTCATACTTGAGATTCATAATGCTTTCAGGTTTAAGCATGGTAGTTTCCTGACCTTCATAACGCTCTCTGGCTATGAGAGCAGCACCGAAAGCACCCATAATACCTGCAATGTCAGGTCTTATTGCCTTGACATCAGCTATTTTTTCAAAACTTCTTAACACAGCATTGTTATAGAAGGTTCCACCCTGTACAACAATATTACGGCCAAGTTCTTTGGCGTCAGCCAGTTTAATAACTTTATACAAAGCATTCTTAATAACAGAGTAAGCGAGACCTGATGAAATATCAGCAACAGTTGCGCCTTCTTTCTGCGCCTGTTTTACCTTAGAGTTCATAAATACAGTACATCTTGTTCCAAGGTCAATAGGATGCTCAGCAAAAAGAGCAGCTTTGGCAAAATCCTGTACTGAATAGTTAAGACTCTTTGCAAAGGTCTCTATGAAGGAACCGCAACCTGATGAGCAGGCTTCGTTAAGCTGTACACCATCAACAGTACCATCTTTTATCTTAATACATTTCATATCCTGACCACCGATATCCAGGATACAGTCTACTTCAGGATTGAAAAAAGCAGCAGCGTAGTAATGAGAAACTGTCTCAACCTCGCCCTCATCAAGCATAAGAGCAGACTTAATTAAAGCTTCTCCATATCCTGTTGAACAAGAACGGACGATTTTCACACCTTCCGGAAGCTTGCTGTAAATATCTGTAATAGCTCTGATTGAAGTTGCAAGAGGGCTACCGTTGTTGTTCTCGTAGAAGGAGTACAGTAATGTACCATCTTCAGCAACAAGTGCTACCTTGGTAGTAGTAGAACCGGCGTCAATACCCATATAGCAGTTGCCTTTATAAGTGGCAAGATCTGACTTCTTAACGCAAGCCTTATTGTGACGTTCTATAAATTCATTATAGTCCTGTTCTGTAGCAAAAAGCGGATCAAGACGTTCTACTTCAAAATCAAGGGTAATATTAGCCGCCAAAAGATTAATTAAATCATCAACATTGTTGCTGTGTTCTTCACTGTATGCCATAGCAGAACCGATTGCAGCAAAAAGATGTGAATTATCAGGGGCAATAATATATTCGCCTGAAAGGTTAAGTGTTCTGATAAATGCAGCCTTTAACTCTGAAAGGAAGTGAAGAGGACCACCTAAAAAAGCAACGTGGCCTCTGATTGGCTTACCACAGGCAAGTCCACTAATGGTCTGGTTAACAACAGCCTGAAAAATAGAGGCTGCCAAATCTTCTTTTGTTGCACCTTCATTAATTAATGGCTGAATATCTGTTTTAGCAAAAACACCACATCTTGCAGCGATTGGGTATATTGACTGGTAATTCTTGGCATACTCATTAAGACCGGCTGCGTCGGTCTGGAGAAGAGAAGCCATCTGGTCAATAAATGAACCTGTACCGCCTGCGCAGATTCCGTTCATACGCTGGTCTATACCATTGGAAAAATATATAATTTTGGCGTCCTCGCCGCCAAGTTCGATAGCAACGTCAGTTTCAGGAGCATAATATTCCAAAGCAGAAGCAACAGACACTACTTCCTGATTAAAAGGAATATTAAGGTGATTAGCGAGAGTAAGTCCCCCGGAACCGGTAATGACAGGATGTACGGTGATTGAGCCTAAAGCATCTTTAACCTTACGTAAAAGTCCTGCAAGTGTCTCTTGAATATTGGCATAATGCCTTTCATAATCGGAAAAAAGAATTTCATTTTTATCGTTTAAAATAGCAATTTTTACAGTTGTGGAACCAATGTCAATTCCAAGTTTAAATAAATTGTTACTCATAAGCGTCTCCTTTTTATCATATGAAAAAATCAACGCTACTATTATATAATAAGGAAAGGTTATTTTCAACTGTAATAAAAAAATTGACAAAATCATTGTATGTAAATATAATTATAGTGTTATTTTTTAATGGAACGGAGGGATAATCATGGTTAAGATTCTGAAGACTACAGATAATGGCGTTTTACAGATAGAAGATTATGAAGAAGGCTGCTGGATAGCGATGACTAACCCCACTGCAGAAGAGCTTCAGGATGTCTCAACTAAATACAATATTGCTCCGGATGATTTAAGAGCTTCACTCGACGAAGAGGAAAGATCACGTATTGAAGTGGAAGAAAATTATGCTCTTATTCTTGTGGATATTCCTACCATTGAAGAACGTAACGATAAGGACTGGTACGGAACAATACCACTTGGTATTATTTTGTGCGATAAAGCCATTGTGACAGTGTGTCTTGAAGACACTCCGGTACTTACATCATTTATGGATGGAAGAGTTAGAAATTTCTACACATATATGAAGACCAGATTCATATTCCAGATTTTGTATAGAAATGCTACACTTTATCTTAATTACCTTAGAATTATTGACAGACGTAGTGATGCAATAGAGCAGAAATTGCATGAGGCAACAAGGAACAGGGAGCTGATTGAACTTCTTGAGTTGGAGAAGTCCCTCGTGTTCTTCACTACATCATTAAAGTCTAATGAGGTTGTACTTGAGAAGCTTCTTAAATCAACTGCGATTAAGAAGTATCCTGAGGACGAAGATTTAATTGAGGATGTTATCGTCGAGAATAAGCAGGCTATCGAGATGGCTAATATTTATAGTGGAATTTTGAACGGAACAATGGATACTTTCGCATCCGTTATTTCCAACAATCAGAATATTGTTATGAAATTCCTTGCTACAATTACAATTGTATTATCTATTCCTACTATGATTGCCAGCTTTTACGGCATGAATGTGAATACAGAAGGAATGCCTTTTGCAGATATGAAGTGGGGATTTGTAATTGTAATTGGAATATCTCTTGTTATTTCACTTATTATAGCTATGATATTCCGAAAGAAAGATTTGTTTTAAAAGAAGGTATTTAATATGGGATTTTACGGGAAGTTAGAAAGAAAATTTGGAAAATATGCAATTAAAAATTTAACCCTTGTATTAGCTATATGTTATGCTGTGGGGTATTTTATTCGAATGATAGAACCCTCTGTCATATACTATATTACCCTTGATCCGGTTAAAATTTTACATGGACAGGTATGGAGAATTATAAGTTGGCTGCTTATTCCACCACCTGAATCAAATATATTTTTTGCAATAATAATGATAATATTCTGTTATTCAATTGGAACAACTTTGGAAAAAGTATGGGGAGCGTTTCACTTTAATATGTATGTATTTAGTGGAATTATATTCACAATATTAGGAAGCTTCCTTATGCTTGGATATTCCCATCTCAAGTTCGGAGATGCAATGTATGCAGATGTATTCACTTCAGCATTTTCAATGTTTTGTAATATATACAGTACATATTATATCAATATGTCCCTGTTTCTTGCATTTGCATGTACATTTCCGGAGCACGAAGTATTGTTTATGTTCTTTATACCGGTTAAGGTTAAGTGGTTAGGAATTTTAGATGGAGTACTTATACTGTATGAGATGATAAATGGTATGGTACAATATAGGGAATCATTTGGTTTTGTATACCTTTTTGCTATAGGTTCAGCAATGCTGAATTTCCTGATTTTTTTCATTACAACCAGAAGATATATTATACGTACAAAACGACCTACCAAATCACAGCGTAATTTTAGAACGCAGATGCGTGATTTTGAATATAAAAAGCAGTCAATGGAACAAGATAAGCATCCTAAGATTTCTAAGCATAAATGTGCTATCTGTGGCAGAACAGAGAGAGATGGTGACGATTTAACTTTCCGTTTCTGTTCAAAGTGTGATGGTAATTATGAGTATTGTCAGGACCATCTGTATACTCATATACATTTTACAAATGGTGAAGAATAAGTTTATGGAACCGGTTATGTTGCCGGTTCCAATTTTTTATTTTTGTAGTTGAAAAAAATTGTTCACATTTGAGAATATTGTATTGTCTTATTTAACATAAGACCATATTAGTGGGAGAATTATACATGAATGATAAAGATATTATGGAACTATATATAAACCGGGATGAGAATGCAGTTAAGGAAACTATATTCGTATATAGGCAAATATGCTACGGAGTAGCATATAATATTTTGCATAATAAAGAGGATGTGGAAGAGTGCCTGAACGATGTATGGGTTGCATTATGGAATCAGGTACATATTACCAGACCGGAACAATTTAAAGCATATGTTATTAGAACGGTAAGAAATAGGGCTATTAATATTGCTAAAAGAAATGGGAAGTACAAGGAAGTACCATTGGAAAATGTAAATGAAGGCGAATTATCGGCTACAAAGATTCAAAAAGTTGAAAATAACGAGATGAAAAGTCTGATTAATGATTTTCTTGAAACACTAAGTGTAAGAGAAAGAACCATATTTGTAAGAAGATATTTTTATGAAGAAGATACCAAAACAATCGCGAGTGTTTTAAAAACTACAGATTCTGTAATCAGGTCAACTTTATATAGGAATAGAAGAAAATTAGATAAATTTATGGAAAAGAGGTGGAACGGATGGACGAAGAAATATTAAGAGAACTGATGGGAGAAATTGATGATAAATACATAATGGAGGCGCAGGAATATGTACCTCGTAAGAAAAAATATTATCTTGCCGTTCCACTAGCTGCAATGATTGTAGGAATAATAATCTTCATTACAATGAGAGGAATTATTAATAAAAAAGGATATGAAAAAAACACACTAAAATATGAAATAGAATATTGTGAGATACCTTATATATTATTGTATGAAGAAAATGAAGATAGCAATATTGGGGATGTGTTAGCAATCAAGATGTCACATAATAAGAATGATAAAAATTGTTTTTATGATGTGTGTTTAAGTGGCAAAGGAGATGTAACTGCTATATGCGAAAAGTATGATATAAATTGCTCAATTATTGAAGAGGGAATGTATTATGCAGCTCTTTCATATGAACAGATAGTTACTATAAGTAGAGAAGGCGTGTTGTGTCAATATATAGGGAATGGCAAGGACGTGAATTGTGACAAGAAACAGGGGTTTGACGGATGGCATGAAAGGGTGTGTGATAAATATGGAGATGGGATGATATGGAAGAATAAAGAAGATGTTAATAATTTATAACGTTATCGTGTAATCTGTGTACTACAAAATAAAGTAATAAATTAACAAGGAGAACATGCATATGAAAAAAATAATACAAAAACCACTATTTCTAATTACCATATTATCAATATCGCTGATTATTGTAGGATGTACATCACGTAGGTCACAATCTCAGTCAGTTGAGTCATCGTCTGATATTACGGAAAGTAATACGACGCCGGATGAAACTGAAAACGCTACAACAACTAATCAAATTACTGACAAATATATTATCGAATTCGAAGATGGCGGCAGAGATTATGTGTATATATACAATGGCATAGAGCATCATTCCCTTGTACCACCGGAAGGATTTAATCCCATAACTGCAACAGACGAAGAATTGGAAAGATATTGTTTTCCGCCAAGACCGACTGATAAAGCACAATTAAAACAATGGGAAAAGCAAATGAAAAATTATAAGTCAACACCAATACCTGAAGAGTTTTTATTTGAGACAAATAAAGAAGAGGATGTAGAAGCACCTATAGTTAATGCAGACCTGATTAATTTTAACACTTGTTGTTACTATAACTATGATAGAACTCCTGGTGGTCTTCATACATGGGAATTTGTAGATGAAGAAATAAAATGTGTTTCTAAATGTGAACCATATATTTCAAGTTGTCCTATAGATAAGTTTAACTCATATTATGGATTAAAAATGGATGTAAAAGATATAGCAAATGCTTTATGTTCTGCATTTTGTGATTATTTTTCCGAAACGTTTAGTTATGAAATGGCTGATACTTTGTACTTCTTTAAAAAAAATGATGCAGTAAGTGATCAATATAGTATAACTTTTAATAGTGACAATTATCGAATTATAATATCATTTAAAGTAAATACCAATATTTATGGGAATATTGGATTGTGCTATTCGGTATCTAGAACTATTGATTTTTCAAATTGTAAAAAATCTTATATAAACGGATTGGAATATGATGTACTTGAAATAGTTTATTCAGGAGATTATGAACTTGTGTGCGGCTATGAATATGAATATAAAAATAATGATACAACAATATCTATTGACGGTACAACTTCATATGAGAGTCTAAATATTGAACAAATGACCGAAATATCTGAAATTGTTCGTGAAATAATTAAATAATAATCAATAAGATTAACAGTAACAGCTCTTTCTGTTGAAAAACTTTGTGTTATCAATGAGAAAGGGCTGTTATTTTTTGTTGTTAAGATATATAATTCTAAAAAAAATATTTTTTTAGAATTTTT
>JAZQKW010000180.1:0-18423 GCA_045542375.1 Butyrivibrio sp. | reverse complement strand
GTCAGCTATGTTTGGCTGGGCAACACCTGACTGGGTGGGGTGGGCATTAGGTTATCTTGCATTTGGCGGTGTGTTAATTGGAGGAATTATAGGATATATTAACTCGAAAAAGAAGCTTAAAGAGGCTGTGGGTACCGAAACGGAGATTGTATGGGGTACGATAACAGGATATTCGTATACTAGAGGTGACAGCGAGGTCGGAAGGCGAAGGGGACGTAGATATTTTCCTACATATGAATTTGAAATTGATGGTGAGATATACAGGATGCCAAGTAATATCGGCACTTCTCATAAGAGAGGCGGAGTAGGAGCCAAGGTGAAGTTAATATATAACTTTAAGACCGGGGAGGTATTTTCTTATAAGGATATGAAGCTACAAGGCAGACTTTGTCTTGTATTTGCTGCAGTTGGATTATTAACTGTAACTCTTTTATCCAATGCATTATTCCATTTTTGGTGGTAAGAAAAAAGCTATAAGCAATGTGATTAACACAGAGCTTATAGCTTATTTTTTTAGAGATTAAAATACTTGTCAAATTCTGCAGGATGTGGAATCTTGGCGATTTCAGCACATTCCTTTCTCTTATTGGCAATGAAATTCTTGATTAATGCTTCTGGGAATACACCACCTGCTGTAAGGTAATCGTGGTCAGCTTCAAGTGCATCAAGAGCATCATTTAAGTTGGTTGGAAGAGAAGAGAGTTTTGCCTTCTCCTCAGGTGATAATGAATAAAGATTCATATCGTATGGACCCCATCCGTTAGCGTGAGGGTCTATTTTGTTCTTAACACCATCAAGACCTGCCATAAGAAGTGCTGCGTAGCACAGATATGGGTTACATGTTGCATCAGGGTTTCTGATTTCAAAACGTCTTAACTTAGGTGTCTTAGCATATGCAGGGATTCTGATAACGGCACTACGGTTAGATGTTGCATATCCAACAGTAACAGGTGCTTCAAATCCCGGAACAAGTCTCTTAAATGAGTTAGTACTTGGGTTAGTAATCGCACAAAGTGAAGCGATGTGTTTCAACAGACCACCCATAAAGTAGTGAGCAGTTTCACTTAAATGTGAATATCCGTTGTCATCTGAAAATACTGGCTCGCCGTCTTTTAATAATAACATATGTACGTGCATACCGTTTCCGGCTTCACCGTAAACCGGCTTAGGCATAAAAGTTGCAACTTTGCCATATTTTAAAGCAGTATTATGAATGATGTATTTAATCATCATTGTGTTGTCTGCCATCTTAGACATCTGTCCAAGCATTGGCTCGATTTCAAACTGTCCTGCAGCGCCAACCTCTGGATGATGATATTTAATTGGAATTCCTGCTTTAGCCATTTCAAGACACATTTCTGAACGACATTCATATGATGTATCAAAAGGTTTCGCAACATGGTAGTTCTTCTGGTGAGCAACTACAAGACCTTTGCCGTCTGTTTCGCTGTTCCAGTATGACTGTGATGCGTCAACGTGCATTGAAATATGATCAGGGCTGATATTCCATCCTGCATTATCGAATAAATGGAATTCAAACTCAGGAAGTATGAGCATTGTGTCTGCAATTCCTGTATCCTTCATATATTGTTCAGCAGCTAATACGATATTTCTTGGATATTGGTCAAGTGGTCTGTTCTCCGGATAATCAATTACCATTGCGTTACCGGTAATTGAAAGTGTTGGAATTCCACAGAACGGATCAATGAGTGCAGTATCGAGGTCAGGTATAAATACCATATCACTTTTCTCAACAACTGCATAACCGTAATTAGATGCGTCAAAGCCGATACCATTCTTAAGAGTATCTTCGTTAAATTGTTCAGCAGGTATTGTTACATGTCTGAACTGACCGTTGATGTCTACGATTTTAAAATCAATCATCTTAATATCGTTGTCTTTTATCATGGTCATTAATTCTTGTACTGTTTTTGCCATTTGACTTTAGTACCTCCCGTTTTTAATACAATATATTATAAAATATACTGTGGGTTTGGACAAGAGGATTTTGGATAAATTATGTCATATTTGAAAATAATTTAGTTAGGAAAAATAATAATTAATAATTTGATTTACTTGTTCTGAGTCTAATGGAATGTTCTTGGTTTCATAGGTTGTTATAAGATTAATGGATGGAATAATCTGATTATAAGATAACTGCTTGAGTTTATTAAATGTCTTGTCAATATATTGCATATTGTCCATCATACCAAAGTGTTCCCAATAATATATTTTTAGTGTAATTGGATTCAAAATAGTGAAATCAGGATAAAATGTCATGTCATCAATTTCTAATGGACATTCGTACCTATAAGGAATTCCGCTAAGATATAACGCATTTGCAATAATTACTTCTGATTTGGAACGTACATATTCACCGGACATACATTTATGTGACAGTTGTTCAGGATAATTAGGGTTCTGACGATAGTTAGCAGTTGACCAAGATTTTATGTGTTCGGAATTCATATTGGACAATGGCAAAATTAAATCGCGAAATGAGGGATCTCTAAGAAGTAATTCTGATTTTGGGATTATTTTGTTATAGCCGTCTATATATGAATTTACGAGCTCTAATTTTGCGGATAGTTCGGAAGAAAGAGCGGTTAAATATGTCCTTTTTGCTAAGCCTATTGCAAGTTTTCTGTTTTTTTTCTTAATATAGATGGGCTTTGAGTGATTACTTTTAAACCATTTTGTATACTTTCCATTCTTTATGCAAAGTATTTTCCCTTTTGGCAGATTCTTGAGTTGAGATTGGATTTCTTCCAATGATTTCAGGAGAATATCCTGAAAGTGTTGCATTTGACTGAAATTCATAGATTATTACCTGACTTTCTTATAGATTTTAGAATTAATATTGATACTAATTATCGTGAGTTGTAATGTCAATATATTTTGGAAAAAATCACAGTTTTTTAACAAAAATTGGAAAAAATAATAGTGGTGATGTATATTTTTTGGTTTGGATAAAAAACGTGGTTTTGACCAAAACTTGCCAAATGAGGGGGAGATAATGTTATAAAAGGGGCAGTTATAATGTGATAATTTTCTGTTGATTTTTTCAGAATAGACTACTAAAATAGTCATATGTCAAAAAGGAGTGAAAATATGGTAAAAAAATTACTCAAATCCGTTAGGGAATTTAAAGGCTTAACAATACTCACCTTCTTTCTTATGGTAGGCGAGGCGATAATAGAATGTCTGATTCCCTTTATAACAGCTAATCTGATGAATGGAATTAAAGAAGGAATGGAGACACAAGAATTGCTTGTAACAGGTGCGATACTTGTGTTTATGGCGCTTTTGTCATTGTCATTCGGTGGAAGTGCAGGATATACCAGTGCCAAGGCATCTTCCGGATTTGCAATGAATTTAAGAAACGATTTATTTGCAAAAATACAGAGCTTCTCATTTGAAAATGTGGATCGTTTTGCATCATCATCCCTTGTAACACGTATGACAACAGATGTTGCGAATGTACAGATGTCATTTATGATGTGTATCAGAACGGCGATAAGAGCACCGTTTATGTTTATATTTTCTGTAATTATGTCATATATTATGGGTGGAAAGCTGGCATCTGTATTTGTAATAGCTATACCTATAATTATTGTAGGACTTTTGTGGGTAAGCAATAAAGCAATGCCTGCATTTAGAAGAGTATTCAAGAAATATGATAAGTTAAATGAGTCTATTGAAGAAAATGTCAGGGGAATGCGCGTAGTAAAAGGCTTTGCGAAGGAAGAGTACGAGAAGGCTAAATTTAAAAAAGCAGCAGGAGATATATGTGTTGATTTTACCAAAGCAGAGAAAATTGTTGCATTCAACCAGCCGATAATGCAGGTATGCCTGTATATTATTATGGTATTTGCACTGTCTTTTGGTTCATACATGGTTATTTCAAGCTATGGACTTGATTTGGATGTGGGACACATCTCAGCAATTCTTACATATGGAATGCAGATACTTATGTCACTTATGATGCTGTCTGTAATATACGTAATGATTTCAATGTCGTTGGAATCAATGAAGAGAATATGCGAAGTGCTTGATGAAGAATCACTGATTGTTAACGGAGATAATCCGGTATATGAATTACAGAATGGCTCAGTAGAATTTAGAAACGTAAGTTTTAAATATTCAGCAGAGTCTGAAAAGTATGCACTTGAGGGAGTTAATATTAAGATTAAATCCGGCATGACTGTAGGAATTATTGGCGGTACGGGCTCAAGTAAGTCAACCTTTGTACAGCTTATACCAAGACTTTATGATGTTACAGAGGGTGAAGTGTTAGTTGGCGGAAACAATGTAAAAGAATATGATTTGGAAACTCTTCGAGACGGAGTTGCAATGGTATTACAGAAAAATCAGCTTTTTTCCGGCACTATAAGAGAAAATCTTTTGTGGGGAAATAAGAATGCTACAGATGAAGAAATAATAGAAGTATGTAGGCTTGCACAGGCGGATGAGTTTGTCAGTGCATTTCCAAAGGGCTATGATACATATATCGAGCAGGGGGGAAGTAATGTTTCCGGTGGACAGAAGCAGAGGTTATGTATAGCAAGAGCATTGCTTAAGAAACCTAAGGTTCTGATACTTGATGATTCTACCAGTGCAGTTGATACCAAGACAGATGCCCTTATAAGAAAGGCCTTTAAGGAATATATTCCGGAAACTACCAAAATCATAATCGCTCAGAGAATATCCTCTGTTCAGGATGCAGATATGATTATAGTAATGGATAACGGAAAAGTATCCGCATACGGAACTCACGAAGAATTGATGGAAAAATCTGTAATATACAATGAAATATATGAAGAGCAGATAGGAGGAAAAGACGATGAAGAATAATACTAAAAAGCTTTCCTCTCTTAAAAGAATATTAAAAAGTCTCTTTAAAGAATATCCGAAGCTTCTTGGCATAGTAATAGTGTGCATATTTATATCGGCGGTAACAGCTGCCATACCTGCTGTTTTTCAGCAACAGGTATTATCTGATATAGGTAAATTTGTTGAATCGGGAGACTGGAGTGCGGCATCCAAGGTTATTATCCCTAAAATTATAGTGCTTGTGGTGATGTATGTAATTTCACTGATTGCAATTATTGTATATACCCAGCTTATGGCGGTAATTACCCAGGGATATCTTGATAAGATGAGATGCAGAATGTTTGAAAAAATGCAGAATCTGCCAATATCTTATTTTGACACCAATAAGCATGGTGACATTATGAGCCGTTATACTAACGACATTGATGCATTAAGACAGCTTGTATCGCAGGCAGTGCCTACATTTATAAGGGCAGGAGTAATTATTGTATCTGTTCTGGGAATTATGCTTTATTACAGCATATGGCTTACTATAGTAGTTGTTTTTGGCGTATTTGTTATGCTTATGGTATCCGGCAAGTTCGGAGGCGGCTCGGCAAAATATTTTATGCGACAGCAGATTTCTCTTGGTAAGGCAGAGGGCTATATTCAGGAAATGATGAACGGCCAGAAGGTTGTGAAAGTATTTAACAGAGAAGAGGATTGCGGCAAGGAATTTAGTGCAATTAATGAAAATCTGTATAAGGACAGCTTTAAGGCTAACACCTATGCCAATATTTTGGGACCTGTTATTCAGAATATCGGTAATATACTCTACGTTGTAATTGCAGTGGTAGGCGGTGCACTTTTGCTTGCCAAAGTACCGAATATTTCAATTTCCAACCTTATTATGGGTGCAGGAGTACTTTCTATTGATATTGTAATTCCTTTCCTTAATATGACTAAGCAGTTTACTGGAAATGTCAATCAGCTTTCACAGCAGATTAATGCTATTGCAATGGCAGGAGCCGGTGCTGAAAGAATTTACAATCTTATTGACGCAGAGCAGGAAACTGATGACGGATATGTTACTCTTGTAAATGTAGAAGTGGATGAAGACGGCAATATAACTGAGACAGACAAGAGAACCGGAAAATGGGCATGGAAGCATCCTCATAAGGCAGAAGGTAATGTAACCTATACCAGATTAAAAGGCGAAATCTGTATGACAGAGGTGGATTTTTCCTATGTTGAAGGTAAACAGGTGTTAAAGAATATTACAGTTGATGCCAAACCGGGACAGAAAGTGGCATTTGTAGGTGCAACCGGTGCCGGAAAAACAACTATAACCAATCTGTTTAACCGTTTTTATGATATTGAAGACGGAAAAATACGATATGATGGCATTAATATTAACAAAATAAAGAAAAATGACCTTAGACGTTCTTTAGGTCTTGTTTTACAGGAGACTAACCTTTTTACGGGAACAGTAAGGGAAAATATCTGTTATGGTAAAACAGAAGCCACTGACGAAGAGGTTAAGGCAGCTGCAGTTCTTGCAGGAGCAGATGACTTTATTTCAAGACTTCCTAAGGGCTATGATACGATGATAACCAATAATGGTGAAAATCTGAGTCAGGGTCAGAGACAGCTTATTGCCATTGCCAGAGCGGCAATCTGCAATCCGCCGGTAATGATTCTTGATGAAGCAACCTCGTCAATTGATACCAGAACAGAGCAGATTGTTCAGAAGGGTATGGATAAACTGATGGAGGGCAGAACCGTATTTGTAATTGCCCACAGACTTTCTACGGTTAAGAACTCGGATGTAATAATGGTACTTGACCATGGAGAGATTATAGAAAGTGGAACTCACGATGAGCTTGTTAAGGCAAAAGGCACATATTATCAGCTGTATACGGGTGCTTTTGAACTTGAATAACATATTTTTTTATAATATTTTAAATTTTTTGTTGACGAATTGAGATAATATGGTATAATCAAGTTTGTGCAAAAGGCAGGCAGTATTATGTCTGCGAATACAATACCCAAACAGTTGTTTTGCACAATCTGCAACTGGAGGGAGGTCAGGTGTAAAATGTCAAATGTAATCGTTAAAGAGAACGAATCATTGGATAGCGCATTACGCAGATTCAAGAGAAACTGTGCTAAGGCAGGTATCCAGCAGGAAATTCGTAAGAGAGAACATTATGAGAAGCCAAGCGTAAGACGCAAGAAGAAATCAGAGGCTGCAAGAAAACGTAAATATAATTAATTTACTATTTGAAGGAACACATGTATTGTGTTCCTTTTTTTTGCATAAAAATATAAAAAAGCCATTTTATGAGAGAAAATTTTGCAATTATTACGGTTCACGGGAATTATGAAGTATATGTGGAAAATTTTGAGAAAATACTGGATCTTGGAACGGAAATCATACGCATTAGGGCGATAAAGGAAATAATTGAGATTTCAGGATATGAATTGTATGTGGAGTACATGAACAGAGAGGACATCAAAATATGCGGACAGATAGAAAATATTAAAATCACCGGGGTGTTATCTTGAAAATTACAGTATCACATGTAAAACTGCTGGTTAACGGCATTAATACAGAAAGATTTTTAAATATACTTATAAATGAAGGAATAAAACTGTATTCTGTCAGGGTACAGGATGATGGAACATATATTAAACTAAGCGTTACTGATTATAAAAAGATAAAAAATGCTGTCAGAATTACCAGGGTACATACTACAATAGTTAAGAAATACGGAATAAGATTTTTTGCCTTTCGTAACAGACACAGATATTTTTTTGTTGCAGGAGTCATGTTGTTTATACTGTTTAACATTATCCTGACCGGAAGGGTATACAGAATCAAAATAGAAGGAAATACATATTATTCCGAGGAGGAAATATATGATTTTATCAGAAGCGAAGGTGCGGATTATGGAAAAAGAACAGGCTCGATTGATTGTGAAGGACTGGAATTTAAGCTTAGAAACAAATTCGAATGCATAAGCTGGGTATCAGTCAATATTGATGGAAGCAGTTTAAAAATTAATATCAGGGAAAATGGAAGTATTGCACAGGAAGAGACGGTAAAAGATGCCTGTGATATTGTTGCGACAGAGGATGGTGAGATTGCTGATATTATAGTAAGAGCAGGAACACCTATGGTTAAGCAGGGAGATTTGGTTACGGCAGGAAGCATATTGGTGTCTTCAAGAATAGATTATAATAATTTTTTTGGAGAAAGCCTCGGGTACAGGTATGTGTGCGCTGATGCGGATATACTTATTAAAGTTGAGCATAATTACAAAAGTGTTGTTAACAGAAAATATGAGGTAAGAAATTACACAGGAAGAACTATGGAGATTAATGGTGTTAAGATTTTTGACTACTATATAAAATTCGGTAACGAAAAATGTGAATTTAAGCGGTATGACACGGAAACCATATATAAAAATATACAGTATGATATGAATAAAATGCCACTAACTTATTTTTATCAGACTTATAGAGAATATGAAAATATCACATTGGAATACACGGACGAGGAGCTTTTAGGTCGTGCTGAGCAGGAATTTAATGAATATATATCAAATTTAGAAGAAAAAAGTATTCAAATATTAGAAAAAAGTGTTAATATACAAGTATATGGTGAATCGGCAGTGGCAACAGGTACAATAATTATGTTGCAACCTGCATATACTACCGTTACACCTGAGATTGAAATACAGAAGGAAGCAGAGAATAGATGAGCATTAGAGAGAGCATTATAGATATTCCTATTGAACATATATCTAATGTGTTTGGGAGTTGCGACAGCTATGTTAAGAAAATTGAGAAGACTCTCAAGGTTACAATAGTAATGCGTGACAGTGAATTAAAGATAATAGGCGGTGAAGGCGCGGTAGAGAGGGCTTTAATCGTATTTAACAAATTGATTGAACTGTCAAGAAGGGGCAATTCCATCACTGAACAGAATGTTGATTATGCCATTGCGCTATCAATGGAAGGGAATGCAGATGCCATAACGGAAATTGATAAGGATGTAATAGCAAGAACCGTACTTGGCAAACCTATTAAGCCTAAGACCTTGGGACAGAAGCATTACATTGATGAGATTCGGGATAAGATGATTGTATTTGGCATCGGACCTGCAGGAACAGGTAAGACCTACCTTGCAATGGCGATGGCAATACAGGCGTTTAAGAATAATGAAGTAAGCAGAATCATCCTTACAAGACCGGCGATTGAAGCTGGTGAGAAGCTTGGTTTCCTTCCGGGAGATTTACAGAGCAAGGTTGACCCATATCTGAGACCATTATATGATGCTCTTCATCAGATAATGGGAGCGGAGAGTTTTATGCATAATTCAGAGAAGGGACTTATAGAAGTTGCACCTTTGGCATATATGAGAGGAAGAACTCTTGATAATGCATATATAATTCTTGACGAGGCACAGAACACAACACCGGCACAGATGAAGATGTTTTTGACAAGAATCGGTTTTGGTTCTAAGGTTATTATTACCGGAGATTTGACTCAGAAGGATTTACCGAAGGATGTTACATCAGGCCTTGATGTTGCACTTAGGGTATTAAAGAATGTTGAAGAGATTGCTGTATGCAGACTTACCAATCAGGATGTTGTAAGACATCCGCTTGTTCAGAAGATTGTTAAGGCATATGATGATTATGAAAGCAGACAGAACAGCCGTAACAGGCAGACAGAGGATAAGAAAAAGAAATCATGACAATAATTTTTGAAGAAGAATACAATAAAGAGCTTGGAATTAATTATAAGGAAGTGGCTGACAGAGTAATTAACGCAGCACTTGACTATGAGAAATGTCCATATGAGGCAGAGATAAGTCTTACACTTACGGATAATGAGAGTATCCATGAAATCAATAAAGAATTTCGAGAAATAGACAGACCCACAGATGTGCTTTCCTTCCCTATGGTAGATTACGAGGAAGCGGGAGATTTTGATTTCCTTGAAAGCGCAGATGAGTATTTTAATCCGGAGACCGGAGAACTGATGCTTGGAGATATTGTAATATCTCTTGATAAGGTTGAAGAACAGGCAGAAGCGTATGGACATTCGGTTTTAAGAGAATATGCTTTTTTAATTGCTCACAGTATGCTGCATCTTATGGGATATGACCATATGGAAGAAGATGAGGCAGCTATTATGGAGAAAAAACAGAATGAAATACTTGAATTACTTGGAATAGGCAGGTGATTATATGAATTCACAGCAATTACTTGATAAAGCTAAGGAAGTAATGAATAACGCATACGCACCTTATTCTAATTTCAAAGTAGGAGCGGCAATTCTTACTGAGAGTGGAGATGTGTATACAGGCTGCAATATTGAGAATGCTTCATACGGAGCAACAATCTGTGCTGAAAGAACTGCAGCCGTAAAGGCAGTAAGTGAGGGACACAGGAGATTTTTAAAGATTGCTATAGTAAGTATGGAGGGAACATATACATATCCCTGTGGTATGTGCAGACAGTTTCTTTCAGAATTTATGGCAGAGGATGGAATGGTAATTGTAGAAGATTCTATAGAAGGCATTAAGGAAATTGCATTTAAAGAACTTTTGCCATTATCTTTTTCGCTTAATGTATAAAATATAAATAACGGGCAATAATATTCCATTATGAAAAGATTAATTATATCAGGATTAGTGGTAATATTATTTGGAATAACAGCATATACAACGGGATTTGTGCTTATGGTTAACAATGGGGAACCACCACAGCCTAAGCTTCATAACCATACCATTGTGACAGAAGCACCTATAGAGCATGTGTATACAATAAGAGCAGAAAACGGAGTTCTTGTAGTATATGATGAGAGTGGGGAATTGTACGACAGGACAAGTATCAGTCTTTCAATTCTTCCAAGAGATATACAGATAAAAGTGCTTAATGGATATGTTGTTAATTCGGACAGAGAATTATACAGATTACTGGAAACATATTCAACATAAGGATTATAATAATGAGATATAAAGTTACAATAATTGGAGGAGGACCGGCAGGGATGATGGCAGCGATTACTGCTGCCAAGTGCGGTGCCAAGGTCTGTTTAATTGAACATAATGATCGTGTTGGTAAGAAAATACTTTCTACCGGTAATGGTAAATGTAACCTTACCAACATGAATATTTCAGAGGACTGTTATCGAAGTGATTCGAAAGAGTCTTGTTTTTGCGTTATAGAGAAGTTTATGCCGGACAAGCTTAGAGAGTTCTTTTTAAGCATAGGACTAATGACAAAAGAAAAGGCAGGATATGTATATCCTAACTCTGAACAGGCAGCTTCCGTACTGGATGCATTAAGATATGAGATGGAAAGACTTAATATAGATGTTATGACAGGCATTAATGTAAAGCAGATAAGCAAAGGCTTTGTTATACATACTGACAGACTGGATGTTGCCACAGAAAATATTATTCTTGCCTGTGGCTCCATGTGTGCACCTAAAACAGGCTCGGATGGTTCAGGGTATACACTTGCAAAATCTTTTGGTCACAGAATAATTACTCCGATTCCGGCCCTTGTGCAGATTAAATGTCAGGAAAAAGTGTTTAAAGAGCTTGCAGGGGTAAGAACAGAGGCTTTAGTAACACTTACGGTTAATGGAGAGAAGGTTGTTAATGAGCAAGGCGAACTGCAGCTTACAGACTATGGTATTTCCGGTATTCCGGTATTCCAGATTAGCAGATTCATAAAGAGAGAATTAGACAGAAATAATAAGCCGGTGGTACATATTAATTTTATGCCGGATTATAATGACAGAAAGCTTAATGGTATATTAACAGGATTTGTCGGTCATAATCCGTCTCTTGAAATTAAGGACGCTTTAAATGGTATTTTGAACAAAAAAATATCCCCTGTCATATTAAAACAGTCAGGAATTAAGCCATCAGAAATATGTCAAAACATTACGGCATCTAATATAAAAACTATAGTCAGAAATATTCTTGACTTCAAAGTAACCCCTGTTGACACCAATGGGTTTGATAATGCCCAGGTATGTGCAGGTGGAGTGGATCTTGCACAGATAAATCTTGATACAATGGAATCTCGTATTGTTAATAAGCTATATTTTGCAGGAGAAATACTTGATGTGGATGGAAAATGTGGCGGTTATAATCTGCAGTGGGCTTTCGCAAGCGGAAGACTGGCAGGATTAAGTGCAGTGAGGTAAAAATGATAAAAATCAATCAGATAAAGATTAGTATAGATTCAGATGAGAAAGCCTTAGAGAGTAAAATTCGTAAGCTTTTAAAAATAGATAAGAATGTTTCTATGAAATACAGTATATTACGCAGGTCTATTGATGCAAGAAAAAAAGATAATCTGTTGTATATATACAGTGTGGAAGCAGAACTTTCAGGAATCAATGAAGAGTCTTTAGTTAAGAAACTTAACAATAAAGATATTATGTTAACCAAAATAGAAAAATATGTTTTTCCTAATATTAAAGACTCCGATTTTAATAAGAAAATTGTAATAGCAGGACTTGGACCGGCAGGACTTTTTGCAGGACTTTTTCTTGCAAGAGCAGGTTACAGACCTGAGATTTTTGAAAGAGGAGCTTCTGTTCATGAAAGAACAAGAATTGTTAATGCTTTTTGGGAAACGGGAGAGCTTGATGTGTCTACAAATGTTCAGTTTGGTGAGGGTGGTGCCGGAACATTTTCAGACGGAAAATTAAATTCTGTAATTAAGGAAAAAGCAGGCAGAATTAGAAAAGTTCTTGAAACACTGGTAGAATTCGGTGCACCATCAGATATTTTATATAATAACAAACCTCATGTTGGAACTGATATTTTGTCCACGGTTGTAAGCAGAATCAGGGAAGAGATTATTAGACTTGGGGGGATTGTGCATTTTAATTCCTGCGTAAGTGATATTCATATTGAAAATAATCGGATAAAAGCAGTAAGAATTAATGATGAATATGATGTTGAGACAGATGTGCTTATTCTGGCACCGGGGCACAGCGCAAGGGATACTTTTGAAATGTTGTGTGCAAAGGATATTCCAATGGAACAGAAGGCTTTTGCCGTAGGAATGAGAGTTGAGCATCCGCAGACACTTATTAACAATTATATGTATGGAAGAGACGATAATGGAAGACTTCCGGTTGCGGATTATAAGGTGACTGCACAGGCTGATAATGGCAGAGGTGTATATTCTTTTTGCATGTGTCCCGGAGGATATGTTGTTAATGCTTCTTCAGAGAAGGATATGCTCTGCGTCAATGGTATGAGTTATTCTAAACGTGACGGAGTTAATGCAAACAGTGCAATTGTTGTTACGGTTAACCCGGAGGACTTTGGAAGTAGTGATATATTAGCAGGAATGGAATTTCAAAGAAGGTTAGAAGGAGCGGCCCACAGAGCAGGAAATGGATGCGTTCCGTATCAGTTAAATGAAGATTTTATTAAAGGAAATAAGACTGAAAACTATGGAAAAGTAACACCGCAGATAAAGGGAAAGCACGCAGGAGGCAATTTAAGAGAAATATTTCCTGAATTTATTTCACAATCAGTTATTGACGGAATGAAATCTTTTGATAAAATAATACAGGGATTTAATATGCCTGAGGCAGTGTTCTCGGGTGTAGAAAGCAGAACTTCATCACCTGTACGAATTCTTAGAAATGATTTTTTGGAAAGTCCGAAGATTAGAGGCTTATATCCTTGTGGTGAAGGAGCAGGCTATGCAGGTGGAATTACATCTGCAGCAGTTGATGGAATTAAGGTGGCAGAGGCTGTTGCTACAGCTGACTAATGCAGAAGGAAGATATATATGAATTACAGAGAATTACTTAAAGATAAGAAGAAAATAGTAGTAAAGATAGGTTCTTCATCGATAACCCACGAAAGCACCGGTAATATTAACTATTCAAAGCTTGAAAAGCTTGTGAGAATATTATGTGATATTAAGAATCAGGGCAAGGATGTTGTTTTGGTATCATCAGGTGCAATAGCTGTAGGAAGACAGACTGTGGGAATTAAGGAAAGGTCAAAAGTTCTTGCAGAAAAGCAGGCATGTGCTGCTATTGGACAGTGCAGACTCATGATGTCATACCAGAAGCTTTTTTCTGAATATAATCAGGTTGCAGCCCAGGTATTAATAACCAAATACACGATGCAGAATGAGGAAAGCTGTAACAATGCCAAGAATACCTTTGAAGAACTGTTTAAATTAGGCGCTATACCGGTTGTTAATGAAAATGACACCGTATCTACATATGAAATTGAATTTGGTGATAACGACAGACTTTCAGCTCTTGTAACAGGCTTAATCGGTGCTGACTTACTTATACTTCTTTCGGATATAGACGGACTTTTTACAGATGATCCTAACACTAATCCAGAGGCTCGGTTTATTGACCTTGTACCTCATATTGATGATGAATTAAGAGCAATGGGTAAGGATTCCGCAAGCAATGTTGGAACAGGTGGCATGTCTGCCAAGATTAATGCAGCAACTATAGCAACGGATTCAGGAGCAGATATGGTGATTGCTAACAGTAAGGATGTTAATATTATTTTTGATATTCTTAATGGTGACAATGTTGGAACTTTATTCCTTGCCAACAAAGCAGAGGATTTTAACCTTAATAATTATCTTTAATTATGGGAGGTAAGAATGGACAGAAGAGATAAATACAATTATTATCTGGATATTGCAGAGGCAGTTTCTCAACGGGGAACCTGTCTCAGAAGACTGTATGGAGCAGTAATAGTCAAAAATGATGAGATTATTTCTACGGGATATGTAGGGGCTCCAAGAGGAAGAAAGAATTGCACGGACCTTGGATACTGCGTACGCAATAAGCTTAATATTCCGAGAGGAGAACGCTACGAATTATGCAGAAGCGTTCATGCAGAGGCTAATGCCATAATAAGTGCATCAAGAGATAAGATGATTGACAGTACATTGTTTCTAGTTGGCTTCAACCAGCCGGATGGAACCTATGTTGAAAATGCCTGCTGCTGTTCAATGTGCAAAAGAACAATAATTAACGCAGGAATTTCATATGTGGTTATCAGAGATGATAAGAATAACTACAGAGAAATAGATGTAAAAGACTGGATAGATAATGATGAATCCATAATGGGAGAATTTGGTTATTAATGATATCAAAAAAAGAAGCAAGAGATTATGTAAGAAGAATCAGAAATGAGTTAACTGAAGAAAAATGTCTTGGTTATGCCCTTATGGTAACTGAAAGACTGGTTTTGCTGCCGGAATTTAAGGATGCAGAGGTTATCTATCTGTATAATCCGATACGAAACGAAATGCCTACTGTATATATTGCAAAGCAGGCTATGAAAGATGGTAAAATAACAGCATATCCCAAGGTTGAAGGGGATAATATGAGATTTTACAGAATCGATAATGAAGATGAAGCCTCGTATGGATATATGAATATTAAAGAACCAATAGCAGATTCTGACAGATTGGTAGACTGCGATAAAGGAGTTGTTATTTTGCCGGGACTTGCGTATGACAGAAAGTGTAACAGAGCCGGTTATGGAAAAGGCTTCTATGACAGATTTTTAGAAGCACATAAGAATCTTGTAAAAATTGGAATAGCCTACGATTTTCAGGTGTTTGACGAACTTGAGACGGATATATGGGACATTCCCCTTGATTATGTGATTACCGAAACAACAATTTATAAAGGTTAGGAAAAGAGGATAAAAGATGACAGAATTAGAATTAATGGGCGAAAAAGCCGTTGCGGCATCAAGAATTACCGCAGGTCTTAAAATTAATGAGAAAAACAACGCGCTTTTAACAATAGCTGACTACATTGTAAAAGAAAGTGATTATATTATTGCAGAGAATAACAAGGATATTGAAGCAGGAATTGCTGCGGATATGAAGCAGGGATTACTTGACCGTCTGAGACTTACACCGGGAAGAATTGAAGCTATGGCTGAGGGTATCAGAGAAGTAGTTGCCCTGCCTGACCCTGTTGGAGAGGTTCTTTCAATGTGGGAAAGACCTAACGGATTAAGAATCGGACAGAAGAGAGTTCCTCTTGGAGTTATTGGTATAATATATGAATCACGCCCTAATGTAACACTTGATGCATTCGGATTGTGTTTTAAAGCCGGAAATGCAGTTATTTTGAAGGGTGGAAGCGATGCGATTAATTCCAATAAGGCAATTGTAAAGGTTATTAAAACAGCCCTTGCATCAGTAGGAATATCGGAAGATTGTATTAGTCTTATTGAAAGCACGGACAGAGCAGTAACTACAGAACTTATGCACCTTAATCAGTATGTGGATGTGCTTATTCCAAGAGGTGGTGTAGGACTTATAAAAGCTGTGGTAAATAATGCAACCATTCCTGTAATAGAAACCGGAACAGGAAACTGCCACGTATATGTTGATGCCAGTGCCGATTTTGAAATGGCACTTGATATTATTGAGAATGCCAAAACACAGAGAATTGGCGTATGTAATGCCTGTGAATCATTACTTGTTCATAAGGATGTTGCAGATGAATTTATACCACTTCTTGCAGAAAGACTTTTTAAGCATGATGTGGAAATCAGAGGTGATGAGAAATCAAGAATACTTGTTCCTCAGATTGTTGCCGCTACTGAAGAGGATTACAGTACAGAATATCTTGATTACATTGTATCTTTAAAAGTTGTTAATGACATTGATGAAGCAATTAAGCATATCAATGACAATAATACAGGACACTCAGAAGCCATTGTTACCAATGATTACAATAGCTCACAGAAGTTCCTTGATGAAGTGGATGCGGCGGCAGTATATGTTAATGCATCAACTAGATTTACTGACGGCTTTGAATTTGGCTTTGGAGCTGAAATCGGCATAAGTACACAGAAGTTACATGCCAGAGGCCCTATGGGATTAAAAGAACTGACTACAACCAAGTATATAATCTACGGAAATGGTCAGATAAGATAGAAAGGTTATATATGAATCAGGAAAATATGAATTCAGGAATACCGACTACGGAGCCTGAGAGACAATATTATTTTATTGAAAAAATCAAAGAACTTATAAAAGGCAAAAACCTGACTTATCACATACAGACTTTTGGATGTCAGATGAACGCCAGAGATTCTGAGAAGTTAGCAGGAATACTTGAAGAAGCAGGATTTGTGGAAAAAGATAACGAGGAAGCAGATTTTGTTATCTATAATACCTGTTCAGTAAGAGAAAATGCCAATACAAGAGTATATGGAAGACTTGGAAGACTTAATGTTCTCAAGAAACGTAATCCCAACATGCTTATTGCAATGTGCGGCTGTATGATGCAGGAACCGGATGAAATAGAGAAGATTAAGACTACATATAAGTTTGTTGATATTGTATTTGGAACTCACAATATTTTTAAATTTGCAGAACTGATATATGACAGACTTATGTCAGGAAGTATGATTATTGATATCTGGAAGGATACTAACCAGATTGTTGAAGATTTGCCCGACGTAAGAAAGTTCTCTTTTAAATCAGGTGTTAATATTATGTATGGCTGTAATAATTTCTGCAGCTACTGTATTGTACCGTATGTAAGAGGACGTGAGAGGAGCAGGGAACCTAAGGATATTATCAGAGAAATAGAACGATTTGTATCGGAAGGCGTCAAGGAAGTTATGCTTCTTGGACAAAATGTTAATTCGTATGGTAAGAATCTTGAATATCCAATGACTTTTGCTGAACTTTTAAAGGAAATCAGTCTTGTTGATGGACTTGAGAGAATCAGGTTTATGACACCTCATCCAAAGGATTTGTCAGATGAACTTATTGAAGTTATGGCAACTACGGATAAAATATGTCATCATGTTCATCTTCCGTTACAGTCGGGAAGTTCTAAGATACTCAAGGCAATGAACAGACATTATACGAAGGAAAGCTACCTTGAGCTTGTTAAAAAGATAAGAACAAAGATGCCTGATGCAGCAATTACAACAGATATAATTGTGGGATTTCCGGGAGAGACGGAAGAAGATTTTATGGATACAATAGATGTTGTTAATCAGTCAGAATTTGACAGCGCGTTTACATTTATATATTCCAAAAGAACCGGTACACCGGCAGCTACAATGGATAATCAGGTACCTGATGAGGTTACTAAGGAGAGATTCGACAGGCTTCTTGAAGCAGTAAGTAAAGCTGCTGCTGCAAGATGCGGAAGGGATGTCGGAAAGACACTTAAGGTTCTTGTAGAGGATGTTAATGAACAGCATAAAGAGCTTGTTACGGGACGTCTTGAGAATAATACACTGGTACATTTCCCGGGAGATGCATCTCTTGTAGGACAGATTGTTAAGGTAAAACTTAATGAAAGCAAAGGCTTTTATTATTTAGGAGAGAAAGAAGAATAGGAATTATGAAAGATTTAAAACCAAAGTTATTTTCAGTAATGAAAAATTATTCTAAGGACCAGTTTATTAAAGATCTTATTTCAGGTATTATTGTTGCAATTATTGCATTACCACTGTCTATAGCTCTTGCAATTGCCTCAGGTGTTACACCAGAGCAGGGATTATATACTGCTATATTTGCAGGATTT
>JAZQKW010000179.1:0-26505 GCA_045542375.1 Butyrivibrio sp. | reverse complement strand
TGTTTTACCACATCCACTGTCTCCAAACAGCAGATAAAAACCGTTGTCTTTGAATTCATATGTAAAATCTTTGATGATGAATCTATTGTTATATATCTTATTAACATTGTTACACTTAATCATTATTGTGGACTCCTTACACCATTAATTGTAGTTAACTCCATATATATCAAGGCTAATAAACAAAAAAGGTTGCAACAGTTATAAACCATTGCAACCGAACTATCATAGTAATTTAATTACCTTAGACTCCTAGCTTTGCGTCCTTACGTTTTCGTAAGTTTGCCCTATTGATTATTAATACATTTCCATAGTACTCCTCTTGTCAAAATATGTCAATAATATATTGATTACTTATTCATACTATTTAAATAATACTGATTCTCATGTTCAAGAATAGCAGCAGCTTCTTCTGCGTTGGTGGCAGGAGCTACAATTACATAGTCACCTTTAGTATACCTGATAACTATTTTATCAAAGCTATCGTAAGAATTGACATATCCAACATTATTTGTGCGAACTACTCCTTCTTCATCTTGGTAAATTTCTTGTAACCAGAACAAGAAATTAGCAAACGCTTCTTCCTTCTTTTGTGGTTTATTAAAATTAGAGGTTGCATCTCCATCAAAAAGAAGTTCCTCAATATCCGTATCTTTTATTTTTACATGTAAATCTGCGCCTTTAATCTCGCTTGCCAACTTATTCTTATATATCCACTCTCCGGATACCTCCACGGTACATTGACCAAGATATTCATTACCTTTACCCAAAACAGCTCCTGTGTATACCAATGCATCACCATTGCCATTGGTAGGAATTGTATCCTTCTTCTCAGTCTTAAGCACCCAAAACAGCAGGGCAACTGCCGCAATAGCTACACATCCTATTAAGATTGCAATAAAATCCTTCTTGCGGTTCTCCTTTTTCTCAAACTTCTCCTTTGTAATAATTTTTTCGGTTTCCATATGTTATCCTCCTAGTTATACATTCCCAAAAAGACTGCCACCCTTAGGTGACAGCCTTCTCATCATTATTCTGTTAATTAATCAAATTCCGGTTCAATAAGTCCGTATGTATTATTCTTACGCTTATATACTACGTTAACCTCATCAGTCTCTGAATTGAGGAATACGTAGAAGTTATGCTGTAAAAGTTCCATCTGTACGCAAGCTTCTTCAGGATTCATTGGCTTAATACCAAATCTCTTACTTCTTACGATCTTAACTTCCGCATCATCATCATAATCCTTCTCTATATATGACTTGCTGAATTCGGCAGCTGCCTGCTTCGCATCTACTAACTTAGTCTTATATCTTCTAAGCTGTCTTTCAATAATCTCCTCCACAAGATCAATAGATACATACATATCATTGCTAACTTCTTCTGCTCTGATAATATTGCCCTTAACAGGGATTGTAACCTCGATTTTCTGTCTTTCCTTCTCTACACTGAGAGTAACGGTAGCATCCATTTCTGTACTGAAATACTTGTCCAACTTACCAATCTTCTCAATAATTGCTGAGCGTAACCCTTCTGTAACCTCAATATTCTTTCCTGTGATTGTAAAACGCATAATGCCCAACTCCTTTGCTGCTATATTGTATTCTGTGTGAACTGACTATGAATTGTCAGACAATTCACTGTTGAATACAGTTATATTATACCATATTTCTAAAATCTATCAACTAAAAATATGAATTTTCTAACAATTATTTTGTCAATAGAATCGGGTTATTTTGTTGTCAAAAATGTACGATTTATGAGAAATTAACAAAACAAATTTTTGCCTTGATTATTTCTAAAAACCGCTACATAACATTATGTAAACTTGGGGATAATGTGGATAACTTAGTGGAAAAGTCACGAAGTCCGAGTTTTAGGGGTTTATTTTTGGGGATAACTTTTATTTTTATTAACATAATTTTTATTTTGAAACCTGATAATTGTTTCTGATTTTTTTCATTTTTATGCAATTTTACCAAAAATTACATCCATTTTACTTTATTATGACGAACATATATGGTAAAATACATTAATAAATTATCTGAAAGGTTAAAATAATGAAAGACATCGTACTTATTACCGGGGCTTCTTCGGGTATTGGACGTGAAACCGCCCTAAAATACGCAAAGAACGAGCATCCCGTAATTATTATATGTAAAAACAACCGCTCTGCACTTATGGATTTAGAGCAGGAAATTCTCGAAATGGGAGGTCGAGTTCTTTCTTATGTGAAAGATGTCTCACAATTCAATGAAGTATCTGATATGTTCAGAGAACTTGAAACCCAGAATATGATTCCCGATATTTTGATTAATAATGCAGGTATTTCATACGTGGGACTGCTTCAGGATATGACACCGGAAGAATGGCGAAGGGTTATTGACACTAATCTTACTTCTGCCTTTAACTGTTCTAAATGTGCAATTCCTTATATGCTCAAGAAGCATTCGGGACGCATTGTTAATATTTCTTCCATGTGGGGTAACGTGGGTGCATCCTGCGAAGTGGCATATTCAGCGTCTAAGGGGGGAATTAACACTTTTACCAAAGCTCTGGCAAAAGAACTGGCACCAAGTGGTATCGCTGTTAATGCCATTGCATTTGGAATGGTGGATACAAGGATGAATGCTTTTCTTGATGAAGAAGAAAAAGCTTCTTTAATAGAAGAAATTCCTGCAGGAAGAATTCTTTCCCCGCAGGAATCTGCTGATATCATTTATTCTGTTTCAATGATGAATTCATATGTGACAGGTCAGATTATTACTGCCGATGGAGGTATGACCTAAGTTTACTCTGTAAAAAGAGGTGTGGAAAAATAACGGTCTCCTCCGTCAGGAAGAATGACTACTATGTTTTTTCCTTCATTCTCAGGTCGGCGTGCTATCTCGACTGCCGCATTAAGAGCCGCACCGGAAGATATTCCCACAAGAATACCTTCTGTGTGGGCCATTTCTTTTCCATATTCAAAACATTTTTCGTTATCTGCCCTGAATACTTCGTCGTATATGCCTGTGTTAAGAACCTCCGGCACAAATCCAGCACCTATTCCCTGTATGGAATGACTTCCCGCCGCTTCTCCTGACAGCACGGACGAGGTAAGAGGTTCTACTGCAACTATTTTAATATCCGATTTCTTACTTTTTAAATATTCTCCGGTTCCTGTTATAGTTCCTCCGGTACCAACTCCTGCCACAAGAATATCCACTTTGCCTTCCATATCCTCCCATATCTCAGGGCCCGTTGTAAGCATATGAGCTTTAGGATTGGCAGGATTAACGAACTGTCCTGCAATTATGCTGCCCTCAATTTCCTTGTGAAGCTCCTCTGCCTTCCTGATGGCTCCACTCATCCCCTTAGCGCCTTCTGTAAGAACAATTTCCGCACCATAGGCCTTAATAATGTTGCGACGCTCAACACTCATACTGTCCGGTATTACTATTATAAGCTTGTAGCCTTTAACCGCTGCAATGCTTGCAAGACCAATTCCCGTATTTCCTGAGGTCGGCTCGATAATAGTTCCTCCGGTTTTAAGAACGCCGCTCTGCTCTGCCTCTTCAATTATCTGCATGGCAACTCTGTCTTTAATGCTTCCTGCCGGATTAAAACACTCTAGTTTGGCAAAAATATTGGCTTTAAGATTGTATTTTTTCTTGATTCCAGTAAGTTCCATCATTGGAGTTCTTCCGATAAGTTCAGATACATTTCTATAAATCATTTCATTCTCCTATATAATTATGCCACCGCATATAATATTATTTCCATCATAAAATACTGCTGCCTGACCCGGTGTTACAGCTCTTACCGCCTCGTCAAAAACAGCTTTTATCCTGCCATCTTCCTCCGGATATATAGTACATGGGGTATCTTTTGCCGCATATCTTATTTTGCCGGTTACGCGGACTGGCTCAGAAATGCCGTCAACGGACATATAATTAACCCGGTCCACGTAAACTTCGTTAGTCATCAGCTCATCATGGTCTCCCAGTACAACCTCATTAGTATCCGGCTTAAGCCTTATTACATACTTCGGTTCGCCAAAAGCAATTCCAAGACCTTTTCGTTGGCCTATTGTATAATGAATTATCCCGGTATGTGTTCCAAGCACATTTCCATGGCTGTCTACAAAATTGCCGGGAAGTGACTTTATCCCTGTCTCTTTTTCGATAAAACCGGCATAGTCCTTGTCTTTTACAAAACATATATCCTGACTGTCTTTCTTATGGGCGACAGGAAGATTATGGTCTAAGGCTATTTTTCTCACTTCTTCTTTGTCCATCATTGACAGTGGAAAAAGAGTACGGGAAAGCTCATCCTGAGTCAAATTATAAAGTACGTAGGACTGGTCTTTACCTGTCGCTTCAGATTTCTCAACGCTGTATCTGCCGTTAGGAAGTTCCGTTATTTTGCCATAATGGCCTGTTGCAATGTAATCTGCACCCATACTAACAGCCTGATGCAAAAGAGCCTCCCACTTAATATATCTGTTGCAGGCAATACATGGATTAGGTGTTCTTCCTGCAAGATAGTCGCTGATAAAATAATCTATGACGTCCTTTCGGAATTCTTCACTGAAATTAACTACATAATGAGGTATTCCGATAATTTCTGCAATCTGCCTTGCATCCTCTGCTTCTGACAGACCACCACAGGCAGCCTCGTCAGTGCTGTCAATGGCATCCCATATCTGCATGGTGACACCGATTACATCATATCCCTGTTCTTTTAAAAGAAGGGCTGCCACGGAGGAATCTACTCCTCCCGACATGCCCACTACTACTTTTTTCTTCATTAATAATTATCCTCTGGTGCTTCTTCGTGTTCAGAAATATCTGTAACAGGTTTCTTAAGACCTTCTATAACGATACCATGCTTCTCTGCGTAATCCCATAACGCTGCATGAATTGCTTCTTCTGCAAGAAGTGAGCAGTGTACCTTAACAGGTGGAAGTCCGTCAAGAGCCTCCATAACTGCTTTGTTGGTTACCATAAGTGCTTCCTTAACAGTCTTTCCGATTACAAGCTCAGTTGCCATACTACTTGTTGCAACAGCCGCTCCACAACCAAAGGTCTTGAATTTACAATCACGAATCACCTGATTCTCATCAATATCAAGATACATTCTCATAATGTCTCCACACTTGGCATTACCAACTGTTCCTACACCTGATGCATTCTCTATCTCTCCAACATTTCTTGGGTTGGTAAAATGGTCCATAACTTTTTCGCTATACATATTATTGTCCTTTCTTAACAAAATCCTCATATAATGGGGACATATTTCTTAATCTCTCGATTATATCCTTGAGACAGTCCACTGTGTAGTCAATCTCCTCACGGGTTGTCTTCTCAGATATTGTCACTCTCAGTGAGCCATGTGCTATCTCATGAGGCAGTCCAATCGCAAGAAGTACATGAGAAGGGTCAAGAGAGCCTGATGTACATGCCGAACCACTTGAAGCGCAGATTCCCTTGGCATCAAGCATCATAAGCATTGACTCACCTTCGATAAATCTGAAACAAAAATTGGCATTGTTAGGAAGTCTCTTATCCTCATCGCCATTAAGTCTTGAATGTGGTATTTCTTCAAGAACCCTTTTTATCATATAATCTCTTAATTCTGTTTCATATCTGATTCTTTCATCCATTGAAGCCCTGGCAAGCTCAACTGCCTTACCCATTCCGACGATTCCCGGCACATTATGAGTTCCCGCTCTTCTGCTTCTCTCCTGAGCTCCGCCATGGACAAAAGAACGAATCTTCACACCCTTACGGATATACATAATGCCAATTCCCTTAGGTCCATTAATCTTATGTCCACTGGCACTAAGCATGTCTATATTCATCTCATCAACATTAATCGGAATATGAGCAAAAGCCTGAACCGCATCTGTGTGGAAAAGCGCTCCTGCTTCCTTGGCAATGGCTCCAAGCTCCTTAACCGGTTCTATAGTTCCAATCTCGTTATTAGCCATCATAATTGATACAAGAATAGTATCGGGTCTGATAGCCGCCTTCAATGTCTCAGGTCTTACAATTCCCTTATCATCAACATCAAGATAAGTAACTTCAAATCCCTGCTTCTCAAGCCATTCCATAGTATGAAGCACCGCATGATGCTCAATCTTACTTGTAATAATATGCTTTCCCTTAGATGCATACGCTTCTGCTGTTGCCTTAATTGCCCAGTTGTCAGACTCACTTCCACCTGCGGTAAAATATATCTCTGACGAATCGGCACCTATCAAATCAGCAATTATCTTCCTGCTGTCATTAACAGCCTGATTACCTTTACCTGCAAAAGAATATATGCTTGATGGATTACCATAATATTCTGTAAAAAAAGGCATCATAGCATCCACAACCTCAGGATATACCTGTGTGGTAGCTGCATTATCCAAATATATTAATCTGTCTGCCATATTCTCATCTCCATTCTATTAAATCCTGTAATGTTATATTATCAACAACATCATTGATTGCTGTATTAAGTCTTCTCCATACCTCTGTGGTTGCGCAATTCTCAACTCTGTCACATGGATTATTCTCATCAACACATGCTACCGGTGCAAGAGAACCCTCTGTCGTCCTCAGAATCATTCCCACTGTATACTTGTCCGGCGTCTCAGTAAGAATATATCCGCCTCCGGCACCTCTTATGCTTCTTACATAACCTGCCGAACTCATCATAGAAATAATCTGTTCAAGATACTTATCTGATATTCCCTGCCTTGCCGCAACCTCTTTAATACTTATTGGTCTGTCATTTCCATTAAGCGCAAGCTCCATCATAAGCCTCAGCGCATATCTGCCTTTTGTAGAAATCTTCATATATTACATTATTCTCCATTTCAGTTGCATTATATACCATTATTCATAGTATATCAATAGGAATTTATTTATTACATTGTATTAAAAAAAGTGCAATATTCACGCAACATATCCGGTTAAAATTGTGTTTATTATTATATAGGGACAAACAAACCAAGAAGGAGGATATGCCTATGAAAAAAATAACTTTAAGTGTAATTTCATTAATGACGATACTGTCTGCCTTATGTGCAGGGTGTGTATCTCGTAAATCGCCATCTTCTGCCGAGGGCGAATCAGTAAGTACAACTGAAAATACTACTACGATTGATAATACCAAGAATACTCCCACAATTATAGAAATTAATTTAGCAGATGAAACTGTATCGTATATCACTGAATATGAAGATGGTGGTAGAGACTATGTATATATAATAGATGATATAGAACACCATTGCCTTGTACCGCCGGAAGGGTTTAGTCCACTTACAGCTACAGATGAGGAATTGGCAAGATACTGTTTTCCACCGAGACCTACAGATGAAGCTCAGTTAAAACAATGGGAAAATCAGATGAAATATTATAAGAGCACTCCAGCACCAAGTGTGGATGACACAGTAGAAATAAGATATCCGGACAAAGATTAAGATAAATAAAGAAAAAGAAACACGGCTGTTTCAAATTTTGCAAAATCCCAAAACCTGATATAAGATTTATTGACAGCTACTTAAAGGCAGAGACCGTTTTTTCGGTTTCTGCCTTTTCTCTACTTTGCGATTGGATGCTATTATATTATCTTTCCATCTTTTAATCGTATTATACGGTCGCCATATCCGGCCGACTCTTCAGAATGGGTTACCTGTAAAATAGTTATTCCTTCATCCTTATTGATTTTCTTGAACAAATTCATAACTACTTCACCTGATTTGCTATCAAGGTTACCAATTGGTTCATCCGCCAAAATAACCTTCGGGCTTAAGATTATTGCTCTTGCAATGGACACGCGCTGCTGCTGCCCTCCGGATAGCTGGTTCGGAAGAGATTTTCTTTTTTCCTTAAGTCCTACAATATCCAGAATCTCTTCAAGTCTTTCTTTATAATCTTTTTCTTTTCTGCCATCCATAATCACCGGAAGCATAATGTTCTCTTCAACCGTAAGGTTCTGAACCAGATTGTAAAACTGAAATACAAATCCGATATCTTTTCTTCTAAGTATTGCCAATTCTTTTTCCTTGATTGTATTAATGTCTTTACCATCAATACATATATTTCCCGATGTTGGCTTATCTAATCCACCAATCAGGTATAAAAGTGTGGATTTACCACTTCCCGACTCTCCCATAAGAGATACAAATTCGCCTTTTTCAATATCAAGGCTTACATTATCCAAAACAGTATTGCTGTTCTCCTTGCTGCCAAATACTTTGCATACATCTTTTACTTCAATAATTCCCATATGTTAATCCTCGACTTTCTATTCATACTTAATTTCGTTAACTACATTCATCTTCTTAATCTTTCTCATTGGTGAAATCAGGGTAAACAGAAGCACTGCAAACATGATTCCCACATACAGAAGCATCAGCTTTGAATTGTATACTATATCCACGTAGAGATTCATACCCTTCATAACCGATTCAAGCATTCCCGTTGTTAATATACTTGCCAAAACAGCGATAGCTGAAGCAATTAAGTTAGAGAAAAATGTTTCAAAGAACAACATCTTTCTTAATTGTCCCTTGCTCATGCTGGTAGAATAAAGCACCGCAATTTCTTTTCTTCTCTGTACAAAACCAATAATCTGGTTATTGACTATGCCGACAAAAGACAATGCAACTGCCAGTCCGATTACAATGTAAAAAAGACTTAATACCTGACCAACGGATGCTTCCTGTTCGTCGATATATTCTTCATTAGTCTGAATATAGATACGTCTTTCCTTCAAAACAAGATTGATTTCCTTCTTGAGGGCATCAATATCGGTTCCTTCTTTAACTGTCAGATATATCTGAGAAGGCACCTTGGTAATTTCCTCAATATAATGATCATAATTAACTAAAATTGCATTTCTTGCCGTAGAGAAGTATGTACTGTTAACTGTTCCCACAATGGTATATTCCAGTTCCTTGTTAAGACTTTCAAGATAAAACTTAACCTTGTCACCAATTTCAAGGCCGTTCTTCTCGGCATATATCTCATCAATCAGCATCTCATCTGCTTTAAGGTCTTCCATTTGATAATTATATTCTTTAATGTATGGAATATCCTCCTTCACCCCAACAAATGCCGGTCTCTGATTTAGGTTTTTTCCGCCATTATATGTAACATTGTCCCAGTAAAAATGACCATATGAAACACTTGTTATTTCTTCAATTTCGGTTAATTTCTCATATTCCTGTTCTTCACCTGTTACATTGGAAATAATCATATCATATCCTTCTGTAACTATTCTGAAGGACTGGAATAAATCCTTTACCGCCCCGGATATTGAAACAATGGCAAGCATCAGAGATAAAGATACTACAACTACCCTTGATGATGACACAATCATCTTATTATATCCAAGATTTTTACACGCAAGAAATGCTGAACTCCAACCGCATTTTCTCATAATCTTAGCAAGCAGTGCTGACGCAAGCTGCAGAATATGTGGTACAAGTAGGGCAACACCTGCAATAAATGCAACAACTATGATTATAGTAAGAATCATATTAGTGTCTTTTAATATCATATTGGCGGCTACAGATGCTACCACCAAAATCAATCCAATAACAGTTCTATGAGTCATAACTCTGTATCTGCTGCTTTGCAAATCAAATATTAAGTCCTTAATGCCCTTCTTATTAGCTTTCACTATTGCCTTAACAGATACAATTACCTGAAGCAATACTGCAAAAAATACAACTGCAAGAACAATCGGTACACTTATTGCTGTATTCTTATCTGAAAGCTCCACACCATTAGTTGTGATAAATATTTTAGCAACCTTTTCATTCAAAAGATATCCGCCAAATACACCTAAAACACCACCTATAAGTCCGTATAACGCATTCTCAAGTACGAGAATTGCATTCATCTTATGCTTGGTTGCACCTATACTTCTGAAGGTTCCGATAACCGGAAGTCTTTCTGTAATAATAATTTTGTTAAGAGAGCCGATAACATAAACAATCATTATTATAGCCATTGCAAATACCAACACCATAATAGCTGATACAAAAGCCATTGAATCCTTATAATCATCCGGATTGGCAACTCTCTGTATTCCATAATCCTTATTATGCTCACTTAAATACTCTGTATAATCTTCTACACTGTCATCATCAATAACATTGATAAACAGTGAATTGGCAGCAAATTCATCACATCCCTTAATTGCAGCCACATCCTCCAGTCTTCCGACAAAAGAAGGACAGCCTTCATCAATGGCATTAAGTCCCTTGTTACCTACAATTGCTGCAATTGTAAAGACATATTCCTTATCCTCATAAGTGATTGTAACCGTATCTCCAATTTTAAGGTCATATACCTGGGACTGTCTCTCACTTACGCATAATTCATTCTTTCCAAGGTCAGGAACATCTCCGCCCAAAAGTCCTATTTTTCTTGCTTCATCCATATCCAAAGAATAAATAAGTGAAGCCGTATCACCACGAACCGCATCAAGAGAAAGAATTCTCGTATGCACTATTTCCTCGCTTCCCAAATCAATATTTCTAATATCGAATTCTTCTTCATCAGAAATAACTATATCCGTACTACCATAAATGGTATTATAGGTTTCTTTTAACTTAACCATAATCTCATCCGGCAGAATAAGATTAAGAGTAAATACCATCGACGCAATAGTCAGTGCTAATACTATGAGAAAGGTTCTGCCCTTTTTCTCACGTATGTTTCTTAAAATATGCTTTAATATTATCTTCATATTAAAAACCTCGTTGCAAATTAATTTAAATACACTTTAGGAAAGATTTTACACATAAGTTGAACCACCCTCCAAAAAAATTTAGACACAATCTAATCTTTGAGGAAGGCGGTTCATCATATTAATCCTTCTTACACATATCTCATTATGTTATTATATTATCTCAACCAGCTCATCCACGCTCTTTCTCTCAAAGTGCATTGGAATAGGCTTGGCTTCTTCCTTAGCATATCCAACCGGGAACATTGCAATTAAATCATATCCTTTCATCTGTGGAAATGCTTCTGCTAACTTCTCATTCTTAAAATGTCCAACCCATGTAGTTGCAAGTCCCAACTCTTCAACAGCAAGCATCATGTGAGTGCCTACAATGGCAGCATCAACATCTGCAAAGCTCTTCTGATCATACTTGCGAACCCAGCCTGTTTCCTTATTAGCTCCGACTACAAAAAAGAGTGAAGCCCCGTTGGTACATGGTGTTGTCTCTTTAATCTTCTCAATATCTTCAGCCTTAGTGATTACCCATATCTTAAAAGGCTGAATATTATGTGCTGTAGGAGCAATTATTGCCGCCTCAAGAATCTTGTCAATCTTCTCCTGTTCAACCGGCTTGTCTGAAATATCCCTGCAGGAATACCTCTCCTTAATAAGTGTAAAATAATCCATAAAATAACCTCCTATGCACAATATTTTTCTATTTCATGCAGCCTGCAATAGCAAGCGCTCCCGGTCCGATATGGCAACCGATACTAAGAGATAAGGCTCTAACATCAATCTCCATTCCCGGAAATGCCTCTGAAACCTCAGCCTTCCAACCATCAATAGTCTCTTCATCAGCATCACTGTATACTACAAATAATCTAAATTTGCCTCCATCGTAAAGTGTCTGGAACTTATCCGCTATATCCTTCTTCACAGCTTCAATCATAGTACGTCTTGCCTTCTTCATACCTCTTTCCTTGGCATATACATCAAGCTTGGTACCAGGAATTGTAAGTACAGGCTTAAGATTAAGAATGTTACCGATTGCAGCAGCTGCTGCTGTAACTCTACCACCACGCTTAAGATAGTTCAAATCTTCAACAGTAATGTAGATTGTAGCTTCATAAGCTTCCTTCTCAAGTCTCTCCTTAATAGCAGCTCCTGTCATTCCTTCTGCCGCGTAACTAACGGCATCGACAACAGACTGTTCCATTGTGATTGAAATTCTGTGATTATCTACAACATGAATCTTACCTTCATATTCTTCAGCGAATACCCTGGCACTATTGCATGATTCGCTAAGAGCACTTGACATAGGAATATATACAATCTCATCATATCCCTTTTCAAGAATTGAATCCCACATATCCATAACGTCGCCAGGAGATGGCTGTGATGTAGATACATCTGCTCCCTCCGCTAACTTTGCATAAAAATCTTTTTTAGTAAAGCTTTCACTTTCATATGTTAATTCACCATTAATAAAGAATGGCATAGGCATAATAAATACACCAAGTCTCTCTGCGTCAGCCTTAAGCATTCCGCTGTTCTCATCTGTCATTATTGCTACTTTCATTGATTACCTCTCGAAATAGTAAAATTTACTCACCTATTTAATAGAATAAAACAACTACGAAAAAAATTCAACTATGTCTTAATTTTTATGCAATGTTTTGTTGAAAAATTTTGAAAAAATCTTATATAAATCTTCCGTATCCTTAAGCCCCGATGTCTCATAGGCAGAATGCATGGCAAGCTCTGCTATTCCGATATCAATTGTAGGAACTGACACCTGTGCCGAAGATATATTTCCAAGAGTAGAACCTCCCGGAATATCCGAACGGTTAACATAGGTCTGGTAGCCCACTCCGGCATCTTTGCATATTTTTTTGAATATCCCTTCTGTTAAGGCATCTGTAGAATATTTTTTTGCCGCGTTGCTTTTTATCACTATTCCACCATTAATATATGGTCTGTTAGTCGGGTCTGCTTTGTCAGGGTGATTTGGATGAACCCCATGTGCATTGTCAGCGCTAATCATATAACTGCCTGCAAGCATTCTGTAGTAAGTCTCCATATCCATCTGAATGGCAATACGTATTCTGTCAAGTACTGTACGAAGAAAATCCGAGTCTGCGCCTACATTCCCTGAGCTTCCCGTCTCTTCATTGTCAAAAACAATACTCATACATATGCTGTCACTTTCCTCTGCACCTTCAAGCGCCTTAGCCGATAAAAAAGTACACTGCAAATCGTCAAGTCGTGGTGCAGATACAAATTCATTGTTGCCTCCCCACACACTTCCTTTTTCCCTGTTGTATACAAAAAGGTCATAGGACAAAACAGCCTCTCTGTCTATACCGCATTCTTTTGCAACAGCATCAGTAAATGTTCCTTTTTCATTACCCATGGAATATAGCGGAAGCATATCCTTCTGTGGATTATATTTATATCCATCATTAATCTCGCGATTCATATGAATTGCAAGGTTAGGAATAATAAGTGTATCTCTATCCATATTAACGAGACAGCTTGTAATTCCTTCTTCATTCTCATATACCACTCTTCCGGCAACGGACAGTGGTCTGTCAAGCCATGTGGACATAATCATCCCGCCGTATTTCTCAGTGTTAAGAATAATATAATGTCCGTCTGCCACCATCTCAGGATTCTCTTTCACCTTAAAGCATGGGGAATCATTATGGGTTGCCACCATCTTGAAATTAACCGGTGTTCTACTCGGCAGGGTAAAAGCGATTATTGCCGAGTCATTTCTCGTAACATAGTATCCCCTGCCACCTTCAAGTTTCCATTCATCCCATTCGTTAAGCCTTGTAAATCCGGCTTCTTCAAAACTGTTACCCAAATTCTCCGTGACATGAAAAGGTGACGGACTTTTATTAATAAAATCAATTAATTTTTCTGCAAACATATAATGCTCCTTAAATTTCATATAAGTAGAGTATATATTTTTTAGAAGATAAATGCTATAATAATTTGAAATTTGTGAAAAGAGGTTCTATTTATGAAGCTTTCAAGAAATGATGCCTGCTGGTGCGGCAGCGGTATTAAATATAAAAAATGTCATGAGGTTTTTGATGCCCGAATGGATATGCTTAAGCAGAAGGGATGTGTTGTTCCTGACAGAAGCCTTATTAAAACTCCTGAGGATATAGAGGGTATCAAGGCAAGTGCAGCAATCAATATGGCTGTTCTTGATTATGTTGCAGAACATATCAAGGAGGGTACCACTACTGCTGAAATTGATGAATGGGTTATGTCCGAAACCAAAAGACTTGGTGGAATTCCTGCGCCACTCAATTATAAGGGTTTTCCAAAGAGTGTGTGCACTTCAATAAATGACGTAGTCTGCCACGGAATACCGGATGAAAATATTGTTCTTAAAAACGGGGACATTGTTAACGTGGACTGCTCCACTATTTTGAACGGATATTTTTCTGACTCTTCAAGAATGTTCTGTATCGGTGAAGTATCTGAGGAGAAACAGCGTCTTGTAAGAATTGCAAAGGAAAGCCTTGAGGTTGGTCTGAAGGCGGTTAAGCCTTGGGGATTCTTAGGCGATATGGCGGAAGCCATTAATACTTTCATCACTAACAATGGTTACTCTGTTGTTAGAGAAATCGGCGGGCACGGAATCGGACTTGAATTCCATGAGGAACCTTGGGTGGGTTATGTAGGTGCAGCCGGTACCGGAATGGTAATGGCACCGGGGATGGTATTTACAATTGAGCCTATGATTAACATGGGCGAACCTGACATATATATTGATGAAGAGGATGACTGGACGGTGTATACAGACGACGGTTCTCCTTCAGCACAGTGGGAAATCCAGATATTGGTTACTGAGACCGGAACAGAGATTCTATGTTGGTAATATGATAAGAACTGCCATCTGATGCCAGGTGGCAGTTCTTCATTTACATCTGATACTCTGTTTATTTTCATAAACCTCAACGATAGTATTATTCAAAAAAATGATGCCTACAGCATTACTTATTGTTGGCATTTCCAAATTGCCATTGGATGTTCCTTAATTCGTTCTACAATTTCTATATCATCAAATAATAATTCCGGAACATACTCTTTCGCAATAAAACGGTCCATATATTCCTGCTCTCGCTCAGTTAGCTGCATCAAATCCGCTATATAATCCTTAGCCTGTCGCTTTCTTTCGTCCAACTTAAAATCATCTCTCTTGCTCAGAACAGGAAACAAGTCTCTCCGTATCTTATCAAATTTCAAGGAATCAATGGCAGAAGTGTCAAAATCTCGGTTCACTGTTTCAGTTGAAATCGTTGTGTATAATGCAAAGCACTTACGAAACATATCTCTTTCATCAGTAAACAAATTCCCAGCAATCAAATTTCCCCAATCATACAAGTCCCTTGCTGCGGCTCTACTAATCAAAGCATTTCCCTTCGCCGCAAAAATCTCCATCGGAGCTACCATACGAATTGTCATACCATCATCAAATACTTCTGGAAGAATTCTTTTATGTACCGGTTCCAAAATATGAGCACGCAAAGAATAATTTAACTCAATCTTAATCATATCTCGATTGCCACCAGCATTCTGATACTGGTAATAGAATGCATCCAAACTATGCGTAAATCTAGATGCTTTAGAAAGCTGATATCCTTCTGCTTCCATATAATCTTTTATAATATACGTAATCTTCTCTCTGGCTTCTAACATATGCTCTTTCGTATCGTTAGGTGTATAATCCATATCAATATCCACAGACAAACGCGGCAGATTGAATACAGTCAAATTAATAGCTGTTCCGCCTTTTAAAAGCAGATGTTCTTTCAGATACTCTTCTTCGTTCATATAATGCAGTATTTCCTTCAAGCGCAATACCTTTTCAAAAGTATCCCTTACAAATCCTATCTGCTGTGCAACACGTCCAATCTCCACTTTGTTATATATCGGCATCCATAATCACACCATTCTTTATATTTTGTAAATCATCAGGCACTACCAGTTTCCATGTATCATCATAGCTGCCACCATCTTGATCTCGTGTAAGGTAACGCTTGCTTTTCCCAATTTGTTTCTTACACTTTTCAAAAAATAAATCAGACAGTCCCATCTGTTCCTTATACTTCCACAGCAGATATCCCATCTTTTGGTATAAGAATTGATTTTGGTATAGTTCCAAGTATTTGAGCAGTCTTTTCTCCTGCATTCGGTGCACACTTTCAACATTCTGCACTACCTCTTCCATGCCGGAAATCTTGTCCATATCTTTGATACTATCTACGATGGTACGTTCCAAATTGGTTACTGCCACGCCTCCGCTATATGGTGGTTTATCAATTCCTTCTGAGTTCTTCGATACTACATAGCAATACGTATATCCATCAAATGTAAAATCACGAAAACTAGTCTCAGATGATACATACACATCATAAAAAACCTGATTCGTAATTCCGTAATATTCCATAGCTGTATGATGAGACACATACGAAGTTGGCGTAATGTGACTGGCTATCTGAAAACGATTCGCAACCGGCGCACCAGTTTCTCCACTAATGCAGGTGTACATATTATTACGAATCTTTGCCACCATACCTTCTTTCATCAAACGCTTAATTGCCGAACGTGCACTATCCATATTATTGTAAAACTTATTTACGTCTTCCACATTGAAGACCGGTTTTTTCAATAGTTCAAAGTATAGATTCATTCTCCACCTCTGTTTATTTCATTTTAATTTTAGTTCTTATGCAAACCATTTTGTCTATCATTTAAACTAATAATACTATTATACAGCACTCTTGTCAAGTTTAATTTTTAATCATTTTGGTTTAAGCACAAGCTATTTTGTATTAAAGTTATACTTATTCAATCATAAATATAGTATTATCTTTCCAAAACAGTTTCATACCATTAGAAAATATTATTCACCGCCACCTCGTACTCCGTACAGCTCTGCGCCTTCCTTATCTTGCGGACTACCTTTTCCGGACTATCAAAATTCTTAGCCACATAGAACCACAGCTCTTTTAATTTAAAAAGCACATTACGGTCTCCGGACATAATTTCCTTGTAGCCCAGATACACCTCTTTCATAAAGGCTTTAAGCGTGTCCATATTCATCGGTTCTTTGCCCTTAATCTCGCCAAAAAGTCCGGGATTCTTAAGGATTCCTCTTCCACACATTATTTTGTCCACAGTTGGGAACATATTTCTGATACGTTCATAATCTTCTACAGAATTGATGTCCCCATTAAAACATAAAGAATGGGTGCTTATCTCCGTAGCAAGTCGAAAATCATCATAACGAATAGGTCCTGCGTAAAAATCCTTCTGACATCTTGGGTGTATGATAAGTTCAGACAATGGATATTTATTATACATTTCAAGTATTGATGCCCATTCCTCCGAATTCTCAACACCGGTTCTGGTCTTAATAGAAATCTTAGTCTTACAGCCGTCATAAATTTCCTCAAGGAATTTATCCAGTTCCGAGAGACACTTAAGAAATCCGGAGCCTCTGTTCTTGGCAACCACTGTGCCAGAAGGGCAGCCCAGATTAAGATTAACCTCCTCGTATCCGTAAAATTCCTTGAGTCTGTTGGCTATGTATATAAATTCGTCACTTCTATTGGTGAGAATCTGGGGAATAACATTAATCCCCGAATTGTGTTCGGGGATGATGTCGTTCTTTTCTTTACTGTTAAGTTTCTTGCTGGCGATAAATGGGGTAAAATATCTGTCAGCATCATCAAAAAAGTGATGATATGCATTCCTGTATATATACCCGGTTAACGCCTCCATTGGTGCTAAATATAATTTCACTTTGAAGCTCCTGATGATTTGATAATGTTCATGATATCTGATAATTCTTCTTCATCCATATGGGTGTATTCTGCAATCTCACGTTCTGTAGGCATTGCACCGTCACGCTCTTTCAGGAATTTCACAGCTTCGTTGATAAGATTGGCTTTGCCTGCGATTATCTCCTCACTGTCTTCTTCGCCGGTAATCTCAGATATATAATCCTTCATTGCTGTTCTGACGCATTCCGTAAGGTCCGCTTCCACATCAACGGCCGCTTTGCTGCCACACAATTCCTTAAGTCTGATGAAGAGAGCCATATTCCCTTCCTGTATAACATCTTCAAGGTTAATGGCATTGTTAAAATATTCTTTTGCCATATTAACAACCTTCATAAGCCATGCCGTTGAAATTGTGCTGATTACACTTTCGTCACCGGTAAGCAGCTTAACATACGACATTTTAAGCTTATCCTCTGACTGTACCGGTACGGACGCAATGTCTTCCATGTACATCTGGAACACCTTGGATTCTTCGATATCCACATCCGGAATAGGCTCTGTTGCCTCAGGCTCTTCTGCCTGCTCAGTTACTTCGTCATCATGTGGTGTGGAAAGATAGGTAAATACCATATCCTCCTGCTCCTTAGTCAAATTCATATCCTTAAAGTATGCTAAAATATCTTCTCTGTCCATAGGTTCCGGTGCAGTTCTCACTATCTCTGCAACGTCCCTAAGAGTCTCCATAAACGTATTTCTGTCTAACATAGTTGGTCTCCCTTTAATAAAAGATGTCAGAATTATAACATATTATTGTCTATTTGGAAACCAGAGACATTTCTCTCCATTTTCCGGAACGCCATCTTAGCCACATACCCACTGCTCTTACACATTCATCCATAGCAAGACCAACATATGCACCTATTACCATCCATTCCAATTTTATTCCGAAAAGATAGGTGCCTCCAACCGCACATAAGAACATAAAAATTGCTGCAATTACCGCAGGAAATACTGCATCTCCGGCTGTCTTAAGGGCATTTCCATACACAAGGTTGGTAACTCTTCCTGCCTCCAAAAATATATCAATGGCAAGAATCTTTCTAACTAATGAAATCATCTCCGGATCACTTGTAAATATCCTTGTAATCAAACCGCCAAAAATAGCAAATAACGACTCAATTGTTACAGCAACAATTATACCTGCTATTGCTGCTTTGTTGGTCTTTCTGTCACATTCATCAAAACGTCCTTCCCCTATACGCCACCCCGTAAGTATGGCATTTGCCTGAGAAAGTGCCGCTCCTGCGCTAAAGGAAAAATTCGTTATCTGACAGGCATACGACCTTGCAGTAACGTTAACCCCATCCGGGTCCATCTGATTAAGGAAGCGGATTACAAGAGTAATTGCCACATTGTAAAGAGCAGACTCAAGGGCTGAAGGCAGACCAATTTTGATAATCTGACCAAGAACTTTACCATTACTTAATCTGTTAATATCAGCTTTGGCGTTAATCAAAATCTCGGATTCAACAACAACGATAATAAGATTAACAACTCTTGAAATAACCGTTGCATAGGCAACACCCTTAACTCCCCATTTGAATACAAATAGGAATACTGCATTGAGGGCGAGATTAATCACGTTACCGATAATCGTAGCAATAAGTGGCTGTCTGGTATATCCAAAAGACCTTAAATATCCTGAAAAAATAGGGATAAGAGCATTTAACAGTGAAGCACCACCCACTATCTTAAGGTAATCCATTGCATGCTCTCTAAGCGCATCTGCAATTCCCACTACATCAAGAATCTGACCGGCAAAAAAATACAAAAATACTGAAAGCATAACCCCCAGTACCGTATTAAAAATAATACCTACCTGTCTCGCCTGATACGCAATACCTATCTGGTTGGCTCCGATATACTGAGTCATTACCGCAGTCATTCCGGTTGTTATAACCGAAAACATAATAATAAATATTCCGATGTATGTATTAGCTGTTCCTACTGCACCAACTGCCTGGTCACTTACGGAAGACAGCATAAGCGTATCCACCATACCCGCAAGCATAAACAGAATAATTTCAAGACATATTGGTATAAACAGCTGTTTTAATGTTTTGTTCTTAGCGTCCATAAAATTCACCTCTAATTTTCATTTTACTACCGGTTTTATAGAATTACTTGCTTTTTTTCGTCATATAATTGAACTTTTTCTACCTTTTAGTGTATAATCAGGGTAATCAACAAGGAGGTGTCACAAAATGTATCTTGAATTAAAAGAAAATGTACCTCACGGAACCAAAGCCTATCCATACACCCAGTATCACATACACAGGATGAGCACCTCGTTTCAAGTGCCGGTTCACTGGCATGATGAGCTTGAAATCATATATATTATAAGAGGCGAACTTAAGGTATCCATTAACGGCGAAGAATATGTGGGCGGTCCCAACTCTCTTTTTATGGTAAATCCTAAGGAACTGCATTTTATGGGTTCTGAGGATACCACCATAGATTATTATACGATTTTGTTTCCTATGGAATTTATTTCCTTTCAGAGCAACGATTCACTGGAAAATGATGTACTGAAGCCATTAAGAAAGGGACAGCTTATTTTTAATCCCTGTGTTATTTATGATAGTTCATATGACAAAATATTTTGTACTATAAAGGATATTATACGAGTAAATACAGAAAAGCATTCAGGTTACGAGTTGAGAACCAGAATCCTTCTGTTAGAGCTTCTTGCGTGCTTTATGAATATGTCTGGTATGATTCAAAAAGATGACTCAGGTCGAGACAGTAATGTGCAGAGAGATATTATTTCATATATTCAGGATAATTATACAGGCAATATTTCCCTGACGGACCTTGCCGAAGAATTCCATATGTCAGAAAAATATTTTTCCAGATATTTTAAGAAGCATTTCCACATAACTTTTTCCCGATATGTCAGTCACATGCGTCTGAGTCATGCAAAAAAACTACTGGAAACCACAGATATGTCGGTTACGGATGTGGCTTTTTCTTCCGGTTTCTTAAGCGTAAGCTATTTTATAAGGAGCTTTAAATCTGAATACGGAGCTACGCCTCTATCGTATAGGAAATAAAATGGGCTGTCCTGCGACAGCCCGAATATTATTAATTAATTTTTATTGTTATTGCAGGTCTTACACCTATTGACGGTACACATGCATAATATGAATCGTCCGTAACTATATCTGTAACACTAAGGCTTACTACATAGTTCTTAGCAGAGTACCCTTCTACCGGGTCTCTTAACCACCAGAAACAAGTGTCTGTTTTGTATGTATCAAGAATCAGTTCCTTGTATGTAGGGTCCTGATTAGCATTAATCGCCTGTTCTGTTGGTACGGCATATAATGGAATGTCAGAGTCCTCAAACCACTCGAGTTCCTCTACGGAGAGAAGGAATACCTTATCTCTTGTCTCAATAACCGAATCCTTATTCAATGCATTTCCTACAGTATAAACACTGGTCTCTACAATCATATCAAGCTCTTCTTCCGTAAATCCATTTAAGAACCCGGCTTCCGCACTATAATCATTGTACATATCTGAAAATGCTTTGATACTAGGTACCTGTCCCTCATATTTAACAACTTCATTTGAAGAATTAAGCCATGTTCTTAGGGTTGAATTCTTCCATGTACTGTCACCCCATGCAATTTTCTGAATATTAAGGTCAGTACGGGCAGGCGCATCCTTACCATACTGGTCCTTGCCCTCATAGTATCCGCCCTTTCCGCTTTCTGCTGCATTAAAGGCTTTTACAGACAAAATATTCTGAGATATAAGAACTGCTGTTGTGCCATCCTCAGAAATCTTTAACACTCGCCATTCAATGGTTTCACCATTATACTGTCCCATCTGAATTCGGTCACCAACTTTAACATTACCGGATTCATCTCTGTCATCCTCTGTATTCTCTGTGTTTTCTATATATTCCGTTGTTGCGTCATCCTTCGTATCTTCTGTGGTATCATTTTCTTCTACAACTGGCGTAGTTTCCTTATTGTCATTCTTATCTTTTATAGCATTACGTATTAACAGGGATGCCACAATAATAACCGCTGCAATGAGTATTGAGGATAAAGCAATAACAACCGGAATATTATGCTTCTTACCAATATTATCTTCTGCAGACCCGGTTACCTGTGCGTCGTCAGAAGCCTTGGACGATTTCTTCTCTGCCGCAAGGGTCTCTATGCACTCAACGATATCCTTATAGTCAGATTTAGGAGTTGTAATCCACTGATGAGTCATAAGGAAATATTCCAAAGACTTACTAAGTTCAACTTCCTCAAGCTTATATACTATAATCGGAATTTTTTTGCTTACGGCACGTTCAATTTCACGAAGAACATGTGGCGATTCAGCTGATTTCTTGGATAACAAAAGAACCATAGCATCACTGTTATCAAGTCCGTCCATAATCTCGGCGGCATACTCGTGCCCCTTTCTTATGTCCCTTGGTGCCATAAAGCATCTGTGCTCTGTTTTTTCAATAATTGAACACATCTTCTCTGCTATTTTGGCATCAGCAGAGGAATGCGATAAAAATATATACATACGATTAACCTCTTTTATATTTTTATGGGTAATATATCAGATTTCTCTACCAAAGTAAATATAAATTGTGCTATTATATAGTCAAATGATTATGGAGGTTTCTATGAAACTTAGAGATTTGCTTAAATACAACGATATAATTATCCAGTGCCATGACAATCCTGATGCGGATACCATTGCCAGCGGATATGGAGTATATACCTACCTGAAGGACAAGGGCAAGAATGTACGCCTTGTATATTCAGGAATGAATAGAATAACCAAAGCCAACCTTGTGCTTATGGTGGATTCCCTTAACATTCCTATTGAGTATGTAGAGACTCTTGGGAAGCCTGAGCTGCTTATTACTGTGGACTGCCAGTATGGGGAGGGAAATGTTACCTCTTTTGATGCAGAGGAAATAGCAATAATCGATCATCATATTACTGTGGTAGACCTGCCTGTGCTTTCCAAAGTCAAAAGCAACGTAGGCTCATGTGCAACAATTGTGTGGGATTTGTTAAAGAAGGAGCAGTATGATGTTAACGCTAACTCTGTACTTGCAACTGCTCTGTACTACGGACTTTTTACTGATACTAACGGACTCACGGAAATATCCCATCCTCTTGACAAGGACTTAAGAGATGAGACTGTTTTTGACAAAAAGCTTATTACCAAATTCCGTAATACCAATCTGTCCTTAGATGAGCTTGTTATTGCAGGAAAGGCGCTTATTAACTATAGTTACAATGAGGAATACCGTTTTGCCATTGTTCACGCTGAGCCTTGCGACCCAAATATCCTTGGTATGATAAGTGACCTTGTTCTTGAAGTTGACGTGGTAGACACCTGTCTTGTATACAGCATTCTTCCTAAGGGCATCAAATTATCGGTACGAAGCTGCATTAGGGAGGTTAAGGCCTGTGAGCTTGTCCAGATTGTTACTGAAGGTATCGGCTCCGGTGGCGGTCATCTGATTAAAGCCGGCGGCTTTATCAAAAAGAGCAAAATAGACCCATCACCTGCCAGTGTTTCTGCACTTTTTACCGAGCGAATGGTTGATTACTTCAAGAATACCGAGGTTATTGAAACTGATACTTACCAGGTTAACACTGCCGATATGGCAACCTATGTTAAAAACAATATTTTCCTCGGATACGTCCATATCTCTGATATGTATCCTGTGGGAACCGAGGTTAATATCCGTACCCTTGAGGGCGACCTGGACGTTGTCGTAGACGAGGATACCTATATGGTTATCGGAGTTGACGGAGAGGTATATCCAATACATAAAGAAAAGTTAGATTCAAGCTATATAACCACTGATGTGGAATATGTATTTACCGGTGAATACGAGCCAACTATCAAGCGCTCAGATTCCGGAAGTTCGCGTTCAATCATACCTTTTGCCAAATCCTGCATCGCAACCGGTGGTGTTGAAATCATGGCAAAACAGCTTGACCACCGTCTCAAGATATTCACTGAATGGGATGAGGAAAAATACCTTCTCGGTCATCCGGGAGATTTCATGGTTGTCCGCAAGGACGATTTAAAGGATGTATATATCATTGACAAAGATATTTTCCACAGAACTTATACAAAGGTTGAGTAAAAAGGGCCCTGCGGGCCCTTTTAGGTTATTTAATCATTATATATATATTCTCCTCGTTCCCAGTCAAAATAACAGTTATGATATTCCTGCCAAATATATTCCGTCCACATACCGAATCTTGCAAATGGGTCTGCAAAAGCTCCGTCATTTGCAAATAAATGTTCAACACCATAGTCAGTAACATCAATTTTAATTTCTATATTTGCTCCACCATAATTCACATTAAAAGCATACCGATATGTTTTATCTCCAGAAGTTCCTACACTATAACCATGTAATTTTCTAGTATATTCATATCCGTTAATTCCCCCCGCTTCTTCAAAATCCTTGCCAAGTTGACAAAATATTCTTTCTGCGTCACGATTTAAACCATCTTCCGGATATTCTGCGGCCCATCTTGATTTCATACCACGAAGCGATACATATTTGAATGCTCCCTCAAAATCCCCTTTGTCCAGACAATCTACAAACTGAAGTGCCATTTTAATTCTGGGAATATCTTCAATTTGTTCAACATCACTGCGCCTTGACATGGCTTCTAGTTCGATCTGTTTGCGACACCATTTCTCTAATAAAAACAGACCTGAAACAAACATAACCGTTACAAGAATTGCAAGGTAAAATTTTAGTTTTATTTTCCTGAAACCTTTCCTAACTGCTTTCTCCTTAACTGACTCTTCCGGCTCTATATATGAAATCTCCACCTCCGTATTACCCTTTACCAGTTTTCTGCAGTTCTCACATTTTTCAATATGTGCATCTATCGCTTTTCTGCTTTCCTCTGAACACACTTCATCCAGATACAACGGCACAAGGTCTTCTATTATTTTACAATCAATTTTCATCGTGACACCTCCTCTGCTATTTTGTTCTTAGCTCTAAAATATGTAACTCTTGCCCAGCTTTCGCTTTTACCATAAATGGCGGCAATTTCTTTTAGACTTACCTCACCTATTGCGTGGAGTACAAAAACATCCCTATATGTATCCTCTAATTTCTGTATTGCCTTCCGTATCCTATTTAAGGTGTCTGCGTTAACTGCTTTTTCCTCCGCCGACTGCCCCTTATCTGCCAGTTCCAGTTCTTCAAAGGCAACATCACTGTATCTTTTGTTCCTGCGGCATTCTTTTAGCCATGCATTTTTCCCAATCTGACAAAGCCATGTGTACAGGCTGCACCTGCCTTCAAACCTGTCTATATGCAGGAATGCCTGATAAAAAGTCTCTGCCAGAAGTTCTTCTGCCATATCCTCACTGCCGGTCAGGGACAACAAAAATCTATATACCGGTCTTGCGAACTCTTCGTAGACCTTTTGAAACTCTTTCAACTTGTTCATCCCTCCCAACTATTCCGTACAAGCCATCGTACAATCTTGAAACCATGTATATTACATATACAACAACAAGTGCAGTTAAAAATTCGTAGCCTTCACCTATTTCATTCTTTCTTATGTATATCACAAATGGCACATGAAATAAATAGACCGGCATGGTATTAGCACCTGCTTTCGTAAAAGGAAATCTCTTATTCGGTGTAACTTCAATCATTAGAATTATAAAGGCAAAACCAATAACGTAGCATAACAGCCTGAGCAAAATCCCATCACAATTATTTTCATAGGGCGTGGCATGATACAAAAAATTCACCGGAATTCTATACCCCGTCGTCACAATCAACGCAACTGCTGCTACTAATGCTATTATACCAATCCAGTGCCTTGAAGTCTGCTCTCTTTTGTTCCAGATAACGCCCGCCCAAAAATACACAAAAAACACCATGGTTCTCGACAATGAATATTCTCTGCCTATACCAGTCACCATTCCTGCAAGGCATCCTATTATAACTCCGGATATGAGTATTGGCACTTTGCATTTTCCCTTTCCCCACCTATACCACATCCATGCCATTCCCGACCATATCCCTGTGCTTAGCAGATACCACAGATGCCAGTAGGGGGTGTCAGCTGTAACTTTTCCCTGTCCAAAAATCACCGCCAATGTCTGTAAAACCACATAGATAACAAGAGATTTCACACACATTTCTTTGCACTCTTTTTCGGCTTTTAAAAACATTCCTGTCACAAAACAAAACACCGGCATATGCATAAAGTAAATTATCCTGTACTGCATCATCAGCACTTCTGATTCATAAATTCTCCACTCAATCAGGTGCCCGTATACCACCAGAAATATCAGCAGTAATTTCAAATTACAGTATTTTGCCTCTCTTATTTTGACCATTTTCATCACCCGTTCGTATATTAGAGACGTGAAAACGGAAAACGTTACAAAAAAATTGGGTCACCTAATTGCGATTGTTCTCGCACAAGGTGACCGTTACTTTTAATATCCTATATATTTCATAAAACCATTAAGACCTTCCACTATATCCCTATAGGTTGCGGTAAAATCTCTTGTATACCACGGGTCTGCTATTGATGCGCCCTTCCTGTCGGTGTAATCCAATAACAGGCTTATCTTATTACCTCTGTCCGGACCCACAATTCTTCCTAAATTTCTCAGATTGGAGCTGTCCATGCATATGAGATAATCGTATTCGTCATAATCTGCCTTCGTTACCTGCACTGCTCTTTTTCCTTCACAGGATATTCCATGCTTAGCTAATTCTGCCTTGGCTGGTGGGTAGACAGGGTTGCCTATTCCGTTCCAGATTTCTTCCGTGCTGGTGGCCGCAGATGCAACATGGAATTGGTGGGAGAGGTTGCGTTTATTAAGCATGTCTTTAAATATAAATTCTGCCATTGGGGAGCGGCAGATATTGCCGTGGCAAACC
>JAZQKW010000178.1:0-6153 GCA_045542375.1 Butyrivibrio sp. | reverse complement strand
TTTAAAATACTGTTTTACCAGTCTGTCCTCTCCCGAATGGAAGGTAAGGATGGCAACTCTTCCGCCTGATTCCATTACTGAGGGAAGCTTTTGTAAAAACTCCTCTAACACCTCAAACTCGCTATTCACATCAATTCTAAGCGCCTGAAAGGTTCTCTGGCAGGATTTTTTCACCGCTTCCTTACGGTCTTTTTCCGGTATAAAAGAAAGTGCATTTTCTATTACTCTATATAAATCCTTAGTTGTTGCTATTTCGTGTTTCTTACGTCTTTCTGACATAATAACAGCAGTTATTTCAGCCGCATAAGGTTCATCGGAATTTTCGATAAGCATTCCTTCTATCTCGTCCGCAGTAAGCTCCTTAAGTCGCTCTGCTGCCGACACGCCCTTCGTCGGGTCAAGGCGCAAATCAAGTGGTCCCTCATGCTTATAGGTAAATCCTCTTTCCGGATTATCTATCTGCATAGAGCTTACGCCAAGGTCCGCCATAAGGAAATTAAATCTGCCATGCTCACCTGCAACCTCGTCTATGTTGCGGAAATTGGTCCGGATAATGGTAAGAATATCCTCTCCGTATCCCTTTGCCTCAAGTCTTGCCTTAGTCTTAACAATCTCAATTGGATCAATGTCAAGAGAATAGAGATGCCCCTCCCCTTTAAGGGCTTCAAGCATCTTAGAGGAATGACCACCGTATCCAAGTGTAGCATCAAGTCCCTGTTCTCCCGGCTGAATCTTAAGGACGTCAAGTATCTCATCCACCATTATGGATATATGCATTCCCGCAGGTGTACTTCCCTTACTTATAACCTTCTCTATTGTATCCTTGTATTTTTCCGGATTATGTTCTTTGTATTTTTCACTGAATTTCTTAGGATGAGTACCACTGTAGCGTACTCTTCTCTTATGTGTATTTTCTGAATCCATCTTCATCATCCTTTATATAAAATTTGCAAAAACCGGTGCAAGAATCACCGTAAGAATTCCTGCCACCGCAATAGAAAGGCTGCCCATTGCCCCTTCCACATCTCCGATTTCCATAGCCTTCGATGTTCCGATTGCATGGGATGCAGTCCCAAGTGCCACACCTTTTGATACAGATTCTCTTATGCGGAATATTTTTATAACCAGTTCACCGATTATGTTACCAAGTATTCCTGTTACCATAATAGCCGCAACAGTTATTGTAACATAGCCGTTAAGCTCTTCTGAAACTCCGATTCCCATTGCTGTTGTAATTGATTTTGGCAGAAGGGTTACATACATACTGTGATTAAGTCCCCACAACAGAGACATTACAAAAATACATAACAGACTCGTAAGTGTTCCTGATAGTATGCTTGCAAGTACTGCTTTCCAATGCTTTTTAAGAAGTTCAAACTGCTCATACAAAGGAATTGCAAGACACACTGTTGCAGGTGTAAGCAGGTAGTTTAAGAAGGAAGCTCCCTGTTTATAAGTTTCATATTCAATATTTCCTGCCACCAAAACAATGATTGTCACTACGACAGATATAAGTAACGGATTAAGAAACGCCCATTTGAATTTCTTTTTCAAAAAATATCCTATTCCGTATGTGCCAATACTTACAGCCACGCCAAAATAAGCAGAATTTCTAAATAGCTCGTCCATTATCTGCCCTCCTTTTTGTGACTGTGACGTATTATGACGTCAGATACTTTTCCCGTAACTGCCATTACAAGTACTGTTGACACAACCGTTATTACCGTTATTGGTAAAACAACCGGTCTGAGCACGTTCCAGGATACCATAAGTCCTACTGCTGACGGTATGAACATTAATGGCATTATCTCTATAAGGAAATGTCCTGCGTCTTTCACATATTCGTATTTAATTATTCCTGTCTTCAGACCGGTAAACATAAGCACCAGTCCATATATACTTGCCGGTATCGGAAGGGGAATGTAATAATTAAGTACTTCCCCAATAAATGATACAAGCAAAATAATACCAAATTGCCAGATGTATTTCATAAATGTTCCTCATAAAAAATAGTAATGCTATTTTACCACCAGATTCATTATTCTTCAATAATCATTAATTGTCAGACATAGTGTCCCCCATCCCCATTCTCTGTTGGGCCACACCGGAACACCCGAAACTCTTCTTGCCCCGGATATAAGAGTTGCTTTTATCTTTTCACCATATAAGAATGGGTCGTTACCCCTTATTATACCCCACTCCATTAAAAGTGCCGCACTTCCCGTAACAAAAGGTGCCGCCATGGAGGTTCCGCTTCTCGCTACATATCCTCCACTCCCTGCCGCTGCTGAATTAATGGAAACACCCGGAGCTACAATATCAGGTTTAATCGTTATCGGTGTTTTAGTAAATCCTCTTCCGGAGAAGGGTGCATAACTCATTCTTCTTGCATCATAGGCTCCCACTGATATAACCTTGTAGGTTGTGGATGGAATCGTCAGTGTCAATTCCGGTGTTGGATTCACAAAGCCTGTTCTGTCCGACACATAATTGCTGTCGGCAAGCCACATATCATATTCTCCACTTATTATTCGCTCCGGAACAAGAATTATTTTCCATATGCCGTCACTTATATATTCCCCATCTGCTATTATCTGAAACAATACTTCCTGATTGTTACTATAGGGGGATGGCTCTCCCCTGTACACATATATTTTGTCACCATTGAGCATAAAATCAGACATACCAGTGTTCTTAGGCAGTATCAGCCTGCTGCCACCGGGATTTTCAAGAATTATTTCGTATCTGTCTCCTGAATTAATCCACAGCTGAATATTGACCGAAGGTTCAAATCGCCCAACCTGCAGTTCGTTAACACTTTCACTTACATCAACACGACCGGAAGCATGTATTCTTTTGTCTGCTTCATTCCCTGTTCCCACTACGATTGATAATTTCCATACATCCGATACGTAATCAAGATAGGTTTCCAATAAAGATGTTCCGTCATGTGAGCCATAGTTATTGCCAAAGCTTAGATTAATGGCCATAGGTTTTCCGGCTTTAATCGCATAATCCACACAAAAATCCACTGCTTCCATAAGCCTAGCCGTATTAAAAAATCTGTTGTTTCCAAGCTTTACCACTATTATTTCTGCCTTTCCGGCAACCCCTGTATTGCCCGCCGCAATGCCTGCCACATGGGTTCCGTGCCCATTAGCATCAAAAGCAAGACTCCTGTCTTCTCTTTCAATTGCCTCGTTAATTTCATCCCTGTCGTAAGTCATTCCTGTCTCCTGATTATTAATTAAACTAATTCTTGTATAGCCTGAACTATCCCTGAATTCCGGATGCAGATAGTCAATTCCGCTGTCGATTATGGCAACTATTGTTCCCTCCCCGCTGAGATTGTAGGGTGGCCGCTGATATTCGGTTATACAGGATGTCAGTTTGGAATATTCTGTCTCGTAAAAAAGTCTGTCAGCCTTTTCCACCAAAAGCACGTTGTTAAGATTAGCGAGTTTTGAAATATTGGATTCCGGTATGGTTACAATGCCATATCCCCCAAGCAGTTCCTTTATAGTTCCGCCAAGTGCTTCTACATCTCTCCTAATCTCTCCACTGTATTTTATAATCAGTTCCCACTTACCCGTGCTTTCGTCATACCCCGTATTAAGGTTATCTGTTTTGCTTCTTTCTTCATTATCAAGTCCCAGTGACAGATTTAATTCATTCTCAATTTTTTGATTCATAATTTTTTATTTTAGTATATTGATTTTTTCTAAATTGATGATATATTAGATAATCGAATTACAGAATTTTAGGAGTTATCTTATGTATATATTTTTACTTGCAATAATATATCTTGCCTTCATAAGTCTTGGTCTTCCTGACTCATTACTTGGGTCTGCATGGCCTGTAATGCAGGATTATTTTAATGTGCCAATTTCTTATATGGGAATAATTACAATGATTACCTGCGGTTGCACCATTATTTCCAGCCTTATTTCTGACAGACTTACAAGAAAACTCAGTACAAAATATGTAACGGTTATCAGCGTATTTATGACAGCCGTTGCTCTTATTGGATTTTCTTTTTCCAATAATTTTGTCCTTCTGTGCCTCTGGTCCATTCCATACGGTCTTGGTGCCGGCTGCATTGATGCTGCCCTTAACAACTATGTGGCACTCCACTATAATTCCAGACATATGAGCTGGCTTCACTGTTTCTGGGGCGTTGGAACGATTTTCAGTCCTTACATTATGAGATGGGCACTCAATAACACAAGCTGGAACAATGGTTATCGTATTGTATCCTATGTTCAGCTTGGGATTACCCTTGTTCTAGTTGCTACTCTTTTTGCCTGGAAGGCTAATGCTTCTTCTGAGACAGTTGCCACTGAGAGCAAACCTGTGGGAATAAAGGGTGCTTTAAAAATAAAGGGCGTGCCTTATCTGTTAATTGGCTTCTTCGCTTATTGCGCTGCTGAAGGTACCGCAATGGTATGGGCAAGCAGCTACCTTGTTGAAGCAAGAGGTGTGGGCAAAGAAACTGCTGCAGGCTTTGCCGCTCTGTTCTATATAGGAATCACCGCAGGACGTTTCCTTTCAGGACTTATTTCAGAAAAACTTGGGGACAGAAATATGATAAGACTTGGTACTCTGATTTCTTTGGTGGGTGTTGTACTTCTTGTGCTTCCTATTTCCCATAACCTTCCAGCTCTTGCAGGACTTGTGGTTATTGGCGTAGGCTGTGCGCCTGTGTACCCAAGCATAATTCATTCTACCCCGGGTAATTTTGGCGCAGAAAATTCACAGGCAATAATCGGTATCCAGATGGCAAGTGCTTATGTGGGTTCTACTTTTATACCGCCTTTATTCGGGCTTATCGCCAATCATATAGATATTAAATTGTTTCCCTGGTATATATTGATATTTTTCGTACTGATGATTGTTATGACGGAAAAGACATTTAAGAAGGTGGGGAGGTAGGAAAGCCTCCTATTTCACAATTTTCAAATGACAAATTCCGGAATACGTACATCGTATTCCGGAATCTAATGTTCATATCTCAATTTAACGGGATATGGTTATTTATTCTTGTGTGGAAATTCCATGCTCTTCCAAAAGTCTACTTAAGCGTTCGATTTCACGCTCTTTGTCTTCGATTACACGCTCTTTGCTTTCGATTTCGCGTTCTTTGCTTTCGATTTCACGCTCTTTGCTTTCGATTTCACGCTCTTTGTCTTCGATTTCACGCTCTTTGCTTTCGATTTCACGCTCTTTACTTTCAATCACTTGCTCTTTAGCATCAATATCTAATTGCTTTTGTTCAATTTCTTTCTCTAATTTGCCAATAAATTCACTTGCCCGCTCTTGTGTAAAATCCAAAACCATACCAATCACTTCCTTTCCGTGTTCTTTAAAGAAAGCTGCCATTATATTATTATTAATACAATATTCCAAAGCCATTACTGCGGCCTGTTCAGCACTCGTATCTCTATTCTCATTATATTCTCTAAATTTCGATATGTAAACAGAATATCCCCTTAATGCTTCTGATTTATTCATTAATTCAACATTATGACTATGGTTGATATTTAACATAAGGACTGTTAATTCTAAATCCCCTTGTACCTTTTTATTTGCAAAAGCATCTGATAATTTCAGATACTGTCTGTCAGGTTGTTCTGCTTTTCCATTGTAAAATACAACAACCTTAGGTGTTGGTATTTCAATTAGTCTTGTACCATAAATGGCATCTGTATCTATAATCCGTTCATAAGTTTCTGCTATGTAAAAAAGACTTCGTAATGGCATATTAGGATTATATGTTGACTGATGTTCATACAAATTCAAAGTCCAATCCAAAATATACGAAACATCATTGTATCTGTTAATAAATATTGCGTTTTTAAGTGTAGTTACCATAATCTCATCCGGATTATCATAATGCGACTGATTGAGCGCATTGTACAAATCCAATGCATTCTTCTTATCTGAAAACATTGATGCAAAAAGTGTACTTTTATGTTCTCTATTTAGTTTATTTGCCATAAGCAAATCCTCCTATATGATAGAATTTGCAAATTCATGAATTTGTGTTAACAAAATCATAGCCAATAAAACCTATTATTTCAACGTAAAAAACGCTGAATTTTTGTACCAAATTTCAGCGTTTTTACATGTCACATTTTGCAACTTAAATATTCA
>JAZQKW010000177.1:0-4839 GCA_045542375.1 Butyrivibrio sp. | reverse complement strand
CAGCACAGATATAACAATATGGACCATTCTATGGCTACGTCTTTTGAGACTGTTAATAATATTTTAAACAATAAAACAGATAAATCAGCTATATGGAACGTTAATACGGAGGGCGAATATCATGAGCAAAAGTAATTTTTTACCGACAGTTAAGAGTACTTTTAATAAGTATTTTAAGATTTTTCTAATGGCAAGCGGACTTCTTGCATTGGGTGTAGTGCTTTTTTACATAATTGCTGTATCAAGAGGCTATTATCACATGGATTGTACAGATACAATTTTGTGGGCACAGGCAATGCTTGACGGAAAGACAATTATCAATCCTGAATTTAATTATGCTGGAGTTATTCCATTTGGTGGACAACTTATAATGTTACCATTTGTGGCAATTTTTGGATATGGAATGAAGGCTCAGATTATGGGAATGGTGCTGTTTGCATTATTGTTTACAGCGGCACTTGTATATTTCCTTAAGTCAATCAATATGAGTTGGCGTTGGGTTTCAGTAACAACGGCAGCAGTGCTTTTATTTACATGTTCCAGTGAGAAGATGAGAGAAATTTTTTGGTGTCACATAATATATTACAGCCTTGGTTTGCTGTTTTTATTCGTTGGACTCGGTCTTGTTTTTAATATGTTAAAGCAGGATAAAATTTCAGTGAAATATTATATTATTTTATTTATATGGACAATGCTTTGCTCTACGAATGTTTCATCATCTTTAACATTATATACCGCACCGTTTATTGGGGCAGTGATTGCAGAGAGATTTTTGGATACGGATACACCATTCTGGAGCAAGAAAAATTCAAAACATGGCATAATAATTCTTGTGATTGGAGCAGCTGTAATTGCAGGTTATATTTTATCGAAATTAATCATAGGGTCAGTTACTGCCGGACATCAGAATGTATATTCAACTTTTGAAGGAATGGGAACATGGGTAAGTAACTTCTTAAATATTTTACCTGGAATTCTTAGCCTTTGTGGTGTGAGTGTTACATTTGAGGCTATTTTTTCACTAGAGGGTATCTTTATTTTACTTAGGATAGTAATCATTCTTGTTGTTATTATAACTCCGATTGTGATGCTTTTTAGAATTAACAGATATAAAGAGCGTGAATATAAAATTATGATATTGGTTCATGGAATAGTCTTTCTACTGCAGATAATGGGATGGGTAGTAGGCAGATTGAATGATTGCAATTGGAGACTTTCTCCACTAGTTATCAGCTCTGTTATTTTATGCGTAATGGAGATTCGCAGACTATACAAAAAAGGTAGTAGCTTCAGATTCTCAATGGTTCTGATTATACCGATGGCAATTGGAATGATGTTTTTCGCCAGTGAGGTACATACTGATTTTTGTAAAGGTAAGACACTTAAAAATGAAAGACTTGAGAGTATAGCAGATTTCCTTGAATCAGAGGGTCTTGATTTTGGATATGCTACGTTCTGGCATTCTAATATCATAACACTTTTGACTGAATCAGAGATAATGATTGCACCTATTGACCAGCATTATGGTAATATATTTATACTTGAATATCAGTCAAATGATAATTGGTATACAGATAATGAAAGAGACGAATATTTTATTTTGCTTACCAATGAAGAATATAAAGCTTATATGGCATCAACATATTATATAGAACCGGATGAGGTACTTACCCACGATAAATATTATGTTTTATTATACGATTATAATGTAATACAGGAACTTAATACTAAGTACGAAGCGGAATATGGAGATTCTGCAGAATATGTAAAGTAGGTCTATGAAGAGATGTACAGTACGGAAATAGGTGATTAGATTTTATGGGAAGACTTTCTACGAAAGAAAACAAAAGCGTATATCAAATTAGAAGAGAGGAACTTGGTCTTTCAAGAGAGAAGGCTAGTGAACTCTTAGATGGAATTCCGCCGGAAAGAATAGAGAAAATTGAAAATGAAAAATCAATGCCTCATCCGGATGAGATTCTTGCAATGTCTACGGCATATAAGAAACCTGAGTTGTGCAACTATTTTTGTGCTAAGGAATGTCCTATAGGGAAACACTATGTTCCGGAGGTTAAGGTTAAGGATTTATCGCAAATAGTTCTTGAAATGGTTGCCTCTCTTAATACAGTGCGGAAAAAGCAGGAAAGATTTATTGAAATAGTAGCGGATGGATCCATTGAGAAGGAAGAAATAGAGGATTTTGTAAATATTCAGGAGCAGCTTGAAAAAATTTCAATCACGGTGGAAAGCCTGCAACTTTGGGTAGAGCGGATGATAGCTGATAATGTGATTGATAAAGTTGAATATGATAAATGCTTAAACAGGAATAAAAAATGATTGGACGTTTTAGCCATGGACTATATTTGTGTAGTCCATGGTTTTTTACTTAAATAGCAAAATAACAGATCTTATTTTACTAAATTTAGTATGTTATCTTTATGAGGGTAAATTTATTATTTAGTTATTGAGTGGCATGGTTAACAAAGTACACAATATTGAAAAAAATGTATGTAAATAGTATAATGATAGGCAGATGTATTGTGTGTTTTGTTAACTAATGTAACAGAGAGAACAGGGCTTACATATGAGCTTGATAAAGAGGTATTCGTACATGGATACAGAATGGAGATTAACCTATGAATAAGAACAGAATTTTAAAGAGAATTGTTACGGTGTTTTTATGTTTCATTGCTGTGGTGATTATTAATTCGGTAGATTCGGTTATGGCAGCAACAGAGTCAGAGCTAAAAGGACCGGAGGTTGTAAGATGCGGAGATACCATAACTCTTGATCTGGTGGTAGCACAGAATAATGTAAGCGATGTAAAGGGAACCGTAAAATCTGATTCAGAATTGGTTGTGTTAACCGGTGTGTCAGCGAAGAAGAAAGAATGGGTTGCTGAAAAATATGGCAACGAGCTGGTGTTTTATGACAACAGCACATCCAATAAGGCTTCATCAGGAGAAACGGTAGCTTCCTTTAACTTTAAAGTGGATGAATCCATCAAAGTTGGAACTGCGGTTAAGATTGATTTTGATTATGTGATTGCGGGAAGTACATATAAATGTAGCTATTCTTTCAAAGTTGAGAAGAAATTAACCGGTAACGCGGACCTTGTAGGTATCGCTATTAAGGATTATACCTTTACACCTGAATTTAGCAAGGATGTAACGGAATATTCAATAGGTACTGTCGATTATCAGGTGTCAGAAATCAATATTACGGCTAATCCGTCAGATTCGGATTCTGCAATTAAAATTACTGGAAATAAGTTAGCTGTGGGTAATAACAAAATAGTAATCGAAGTTACGGCAGATAATGGGAATGTAAAAAAATATTTTGTTAATGTGGTGCGTAAGGAACAGCCTGCTTCTGAAACAGGAACGACAAGTACTGATGTGAAAGAGACTGAATCAGAGATGGAAACAACAGAAACGCCGACAACGGAGCAGGTTAAGGATACTGTTTCAAGTGAAGAGACTGAAGGCACAGTTGTTGAGACTACCCAAAATGAAGATGTGACAGAAGAAACCAGTGATTCTGAAACAGATTCTGAACCAGAGACGACTATTTCTGAACAGGATAAAGATACAGAGACCGAGAACGAGGATGAGACAGAAACTGTTGGTTCGGCAGTTAAGTCAAGCGAGGGTAGTGGTGCTCCATGGATTGCTATTGCAGTTGTTGCAGTTGTTGCGGTTATAGTTATTATAGTTGTTATGGTATACAGAAGGAGACAATAGTATGAAAAAGATAGCCAAATTAGTAATGGTGATATTATGTTCAATGATGCTGTTTGCATGTGGTAAAAATTCAGAAGAAGATAATACACATATTATTGATGGCGTGACATATGTCCATTATCCGGAGGACAGTATAATAACTGCCGGGGAATATACATATAGCTACATTTGGAGCGAATATGAAAATGAATACGGAGAGGGATATATTATATCGATTACATATCCTGATGGTGAAAAGGTTGTTAATAGGTATGTTGGAACTCATTTTACAAGTGATGGACACAGACTTCAGGGAAAAGAATATGCAGAACCTTATGATTTAGCAAGAATGATTAGACCTTACTTGGAAACACAGGAAAAAAAGCCTGTTCAGGGTTCATTGATTATTACCGGAATCGTTTTGGTATTGATTGGTGTTGTTATGTTTGGAGCTCCGGAAATAGGATTTAAGGTGAGATATTGGGAAGTTGAGAATGCGGAACAATCAGAAGCGTCAAAGGGCGTAAGTGCTGCGTTTGGTATAATCTCTATTATTGTAGGTGTAATTATAGCACTTATAGGAATATTCTAAAAACAAAAGTAAGGAAAAATAAGAAATATCATGAAAAAAGTATATAAAATTATAACAATATTATTATGTTCAATGATGCTGTTTGCATGTGGCAAAAATTCAAAAGAGGATAATACATATATTATTGATGGTGTAACATATATTCATTATCCGGAAGATAATATGATAACGGCAGGTGTACATAAATATATATATTCCTATGAAGAGGTAGCAGATGGATGTCTTATAGTTATTACATATCCTGATGATATAGAAATTAGTGTCATGATTAATGGAAGCCAAGTATCAAGTGAAGGACATTGGGCACAAGGGACTAAATACGCGGACCCGGTTGATCTGGCAATGATGATTAATTCATATAAAGAAGCAAATACTGACCCTGTTCAAGTTCCGTTGATTATTGCCGGCATAGTTGTGGCACTTCTTGGTGTTGTTATGATTGGAGCTCCTGAAATAGGATTTAAACTTAAATACTGGGAGATTAAAGGTGCAGAGCAGACTGAAACTTCTAAGGGTGTAAGCATA
>JAZQKW010000176.1:0-22238 GCA_045542375.1 Butyrivibrio sp. | reverse complement strand
ATTATACGCAGTCCGTATCGCCTAATGCGATTTCAAGGAAAGTTCGGTGAAAATCCGTCGCAACCATCATTGCCGTGACAGTCGGAATGCTTGGCGGACATATGCGAGGTTCTACGCTTTTGGATATGAAGGGCGCAACCGTCAACCTGTAGATAAGGGGCTTTTGTACCCTTTTTTCAGAGTGCGGATTATTGCGCCTGTTTATCCATTGCGGATGACAGGCGTGATTTTTATGGAGGAAATATGTCAGATAAAAAATATACCAGAGAAGACTGCATTACGCTTCTCTCAGATAAGTATGCAGAATTACAAAGCAAGGGCTTAACACGCTATCCTCAGAGGTCAGATTTTGAACCCGAAGAGGTTGTTGCAATTAAGGCTTTTCTTGGTCCATGGCCAAGAGCACTTGAAACAGCAGGCGTGAAACCATATAAAAACACATTAACCACGGAGGACTAACACAATGAAAAAATTTATAACAACAGCAATTACAACACTTATTATGGCTACTGCCACAATAACACCTGTGTGTGCCGACAACACCAACAATACTGATGTATATGTAACAATCTCTGATAAAGACGGCAGGCTTGCAGTTGCCTATGAAAAAATAACTGTAACTGATGCAGATAATGATGGAACTCTTACCATTAACGATGCTTTATACTGTGCTCATGAAGCTAAATATGATAGCGGTGCCGCAGCGGGATATTCAACATCCGATACAGAATGGGGTACATCTCTTATGAAACTTTGGGGTACTGAAAACGGAGGCTCTTATGGTTACTACATAAACAACACTTCCCCAATGAGCTTAGATGATAGTATCAAGGAAGGGGATGTCATTAACGCATTCGTCTACACAGATTTGACTTCATGGAGTGATATTTTCTGTTACTTTGACAAAAGTACTGCCTCTGTTGAAGCAGGTGAAGAAATTACCTTTACATTAAAGGGTGCCGGCTATGATGAAAGCTACAACCCGGTTACATACCCTATTTCTGATGCCATAATTACAATAAATGGTGTTGAAACAGAATACACAACTGACGAAAACGGAAATGTAACATTCAAAGCAGATACATCCGGTTTAATTACAGTAAGTGCCGTCAGCTCAGATAAAACATTAGTTCCACCTGTAGCACTTCTTGAAGTAACTGAGCCATTATCAGACCCTGACGCAGGCGTTGACAATTATTCATATGTATACGTTATCTTAATGTCTATATGCACCTTGATAATTGTAATCGCTTCACGAAAGAAATCATATGAAGCATAAAATTTTAAGCATAATTATACTGCTTACAGTATTACTTACCGGCATACCGTGTTACGCCACTAATGATACTGTACAGGAAATAATTACCGGAATTATCAATTCAGAGATACAAGAGGATGACATTACCATACAGGAATGGATTAATGGTGAACTATCCCAAAATGCCGGCTCAGGCGCTGAATGGTTCGCTCTCGCATTAGCTCAATACGGCGATTATAATTTTGACATTTATCACAGTGCTTTGCGTAATTATCTTGATAATAATACGATACCATCTGCTTCTTCCAGACTAAAATATGCACTATGCCTGTTGACCTGTCCAAGCCCTGATATTAATTACATATCTGAAATATATGACAATTCTTGCGGCAAGCAAGGGCTTATGAGTCTTGTCTTTGGTCTGCACCTGTCAAATAACGGAATAACAGGCAGAAGCTATACTCAGGATAACCTTATTGAAGAGATTATTAATTCCCAGTGTGAAGATGGTGGATTTGCAGTAATGGGAGTTTATGGAGATGTTGACGTAACAGCCATGACCATTCAATCTCTTGCACCTTATTACAAAACAGATTTAGCAGTTAAAACCGCCATAGATAAAGCACTTGTTTTTTTGTCAGAGCGGCAAAATGATGATGGCAGTTATTCAAGTTATGGCAATGACAACTCAGAAAGTATTGCCCAGGTAATAATAGCACTTTCATCTCTTGGTATTGATGCTATGTCCGATGCACGTTTCATCAAAAACAATCATACCACTTTTGACGCATTGAAAGCCTTCCGGCTTGAAGATGGAAGGTTCAGTCACCTTGAAGGAGACTCAGCCAGCCAATCGGCCACTATGCAAGTTTTATGCGGAATGATTGCCTATCAGAGAATGACTGATGGAGAAACACCATTTTACATACTAGATAAAAACAATAATACCGAAAATTCTGTTTCACATTCACAGACTCATAATTACAAATATAAGGCAGTTATTATAATTATATCCACCGGTGTTTTTATATGTTTTCTTTTGTATATTTTCAAAAAAAGACATTACAAAAACTTTGTTGCGATGTTTTTGCTTATTGCTGTACTGATTATTTTAGTTATGGTTACAGATTTTAAATCTGCTGATAGTTACTACAACGGCAGTCCGTCTAAAGAAAATGTAATAGGGACCGTTAAAATGACCATCAGATGTGATACTGTTGCAGGTCGTGCAGACCATATTCCTGACAATGGAATTATACTTGAAACGACAGAATTTGAAATTGCCGAAGGTGATACCGTATATACAATTCTTACGGATGCAGCCCGTATACACAAATTACAATTAGAATGTAACGGAACGGGTTCATATGCATATATCGAAGGAATAAATTATCTGTATGAATTTGATTATGGTAGCCTTTCCGGCTGGACATATAAAGTAAATAATGAATCCCCATCCTGCGGAGCAGGTGAGTATATTCTTAATGAAGGGGATGTAATTGAATGGCACTATACGCTTAATCTCGGCAAAGATATTTAAAAAGGAGAACGATATGCAGGCTTTTGAGAACTACAATCCAATAGTCATAACTATATATTTCTTATCTGTGATATGTATTCTTATGTTTTCTCATAATCCTGTTTTTATAATTATTACCTTTATTGGAGTGACATCATATCTGTCACTCCAACATCCCAAAAAAAAGAACAAATCATATCTATTTTACCTTATTCTGTTTATGATTTTATCCCTCATCAATCCTATAGTTTCACATAACGGTCGCACCGTACTTTTTGTGGTTAACGACGCTCCCATTACCCTCGAATCAATTATATACGGCGTAGTAAGCGGGGGAGGTATTGTGTGTGCGATTTTGTTATTCAGAAGTTATACAATAATTATGACTAGAGATAAGCTTTTGTATATTTTCGGAAGATTATCTCCGAAAATTTCACTTATTATGTCAATGGGCATCAGATATGTAGGTCTGTTGAGGGAACGGTCGCAAAAAATAAAAATGACTCAACGAGCACTTGGCTTATATAACGAAGACAATATATTTAATAAGATAAAAAGTGACCTGCGTGTATTTTCAATTCTTGTTACCTGGTCATTAGAAAACGGAATTATTACAGCTGACAGTATGGCAGCAAGAGGTTACGGACGAAAAAGACGTACTTTTTACTCGAATCATTTATGGAAAAGAACAGATTCTGTATTATTGCTTGTTATCCTATTATGTCCAGCAGTAATTATCTATGGCATGATTTCAGGAAGCGTAACCTTTACCTATTATCCTGACATAAATATGTCAACTGTCACGCCCGTTTCACTGATTACCTATTGCAGTTTCGGACTACTTGCAATGCTACCTGCTATTTTGGAAATGGAGGAAAGAATAAGATGGAAATACTTACAGTCAAAAATCTGAATTTCACATATCCGCTTTGCGACACTCCTGCTATTTCAGGCGTAAATCTCACTGTTAATTCCGGTGATTTTGTTGTTCTTGCAGGTGGCACAGGAAGTGGAAAGACAACCCTGCTTAGACTGCTTAAGCCTGAACTCACACCAAAGGGGAATATATCAGGACAGATTCTTTTATCAGGAACTCCTGTCAATCGTGATAATTCTTGTAAGATAGGCTATGTAATGCAATCTCCTGACGAACAGATTGTTACGGACAAGGTGTATTCCGAGCTGGCATTTGGTCTTGAAAACGCCGGACTCCCGCCTTCTGTAATAGCAGGAAAAATAGCAGAAATGGCATGCTATTTTGGAATTGAAGACTGGTATGATAAGGACATTTCTACACTTTCGGGTGGGCAGAAGCAACTGTTAAGTCTTGCATCCGTTATGGTTATGAACCCTGAGGTTCTTATTCTTGATGAACCAACATCTCAGTTAGACCCGATTGCTGCATCCAATTTTATTAATACACTACATAAGCTGAATACAGATTTTTCGCTTACAATAATAATTGCTGAGCACAGACTGGAAGAGCTTATCACTATTTCCAACAAATTGGTCACTATTGAGAAGGGTTCTATTACCGCCTGTGGAACTCCTCGTGAAATACTTACATCTCTGGCAGACGACAGTCCATTACTAAATACAATGCCTGCTGCCACAAGACTTTTTCACAAGTTTGCCGATGAAGGTCTATGTCCGCTTACAATTAACGAGGGACGAGCTTTTATGGATATAATCCATTCCGCTCTTACCGCACTGCCCTGTGATTTGGACAATAATGATAAAAAAAATATATCACTCCAATTTAAGGATGTGTATTTTCGTTATGAGAAATCTGCTCCCGACGTTTTGCAGGGTGTCAATCTTACAGTATATGAGAGCGAAATCTTCTGTCTGTTAGGTGGCAATGGTTCCGGCAAATCCACTCTTCTTAACTGTGCAACCAGAATACGCAGACCATACAGTGGAACAATCAGAATTTATGATAAGAAGCTCAAAGATTATACAGGAACAACTCTGTATCAGAACTGTCTGTCACTGTTGCCACAGGACGTTCAGACTGTATTCCTACGCAATACTGTTAGAGAAGAACTTGAAGACGCCGGTGCGGACACTGTGGTACTTGGAACTGACATGTCCTCTCTTTTAGATAAACATCCTTATGATCTATCCGGTGGAGAACAACAGCTTGTAGCTTTGTCTAAGGTTTTAGCAAAGAAACCACGCCTGATACTCATGGATGAGCCTACCAAAGGACTTGATGTGGTCAAAAAAGATGAATTTGTCCAATTATTATACAAATTAAAGGAAAACGGTGTTTCTGTTCTCATCGTTACACACGATGTTGAGTTTGCTGCCGAGTGCGCTGACAGATGTGCCCTGCTTTTCAGAGGGCGCATAGTATCATCAGGTACACCAAGAGATTTTTTCTCAGAAAACACTTTTTACACCACTGCCATATCCCGAATTACCAGGGGATATCTTGATAAAGCAGTAACCCTCAAGGATATAAGGAGGAAGGACTGATGCACCGCACAAGACGATATGTAATTATTTCAATTATGATTGCACTGTCTGTTGTAGGGCGTTTTATACCTTTTTTTAAACCGGTAGCCGCCCTTACAATAATTTCAGGTATCTATATTGGCGTAGATGCCGGCATTATGGTCGGCTCTTTTTCCATACTTTTGTCAAATTTTTATTTTGGACAAGGGCCATGGACGCCTTTTCAGATGCTGGCATTCGGACTTGTCGGATTAATCGCAGCATTATTAAAAGAACCGCTCAAGAAAAGCAAACTATTCCTACTGGTATTCGGTGCAGTATCAGGTTTTTTATTATCGGCAGTTATGGATGTGTGGACAGTCATATGGTACAATGGCAGTTTTGATGTTAAACTGTATCTTACTGCATTCGTTACCGCCTTACCGCATACTATACTGTATGTTATTTCCAATGTTATATTTCTGTACTTTATGGCAAAACCTTTTGGCGAAAAATTAGAACGAATCAAAGTAAAATACGGATTATAAAAAAATTTTCAAAAATATAAAACCTATTAACACAATCAGTTGTCTTATGAGTGTTAAACAATTTTTTTGAAAGGAACATACGAAAATGAACGAAAAAGAATTAATTACCCTTGTGAATCTGGCTGCCAAAAAAGACAATGCAGCGTTGGAGAAACTGTATAACAGATATTATACTGATATTATTTTTGTATGCAGGAAATACAACTTATCCGACGCAGATGCAGATGATATTGCTCAGGACACCTTTATCAAAGCCTTTACGGAGCTTAACACTCTCAATGACCCGGCAAAATTCCCATCATGGCTTATGCGTATTGCTTCCAACAAATGTCTTAATCTGATTAAGCATAATAACGTAATCAGTTTTAGCAGTACGGATGATGAAGATGCTCCATTAGAAGTTCCTGACAAACAGAAATCTGCAGATGACATTATTATTGATAAAGAAGTCAGGGAAATTATTGCAAAAATGATTGAGGGGCTTCCTATTGAACAGCGAGTTACAATTTTTATGTACTATTATCAGGATTACTCTGTAAAAGAAATTGCAGCGGCCTATGGTTGCTCTGAAAATACGGTTAAAAGTCGTCTCAATTATGCAAGAAAGGCTATGAGAGAAGAAGCAGAGAAGCTTGAGAATCAGGGTATCAAGCTTAGAACAGTTGCCATCCTTCCATTTCTCTATATATTTTTTGCTGCAGAAAGAGATGTGTTTGCCTGCGAAATCCCTGACTGTGCTTCTGTAATCGGAAAAATCATGACTATGGGTGGCAACTCTGTCGGTGCAGGAGCAGGTGCTACTGTTGCAACAAGTGCAAAGTCAGGATTTTTTGCAACACTTGGTGGAAAAATCGCTGTTGCTGTTGCCGTTGCTGCTGTAGTAGCAGGTGGAATTATTGCAGGTGTAGTCATATCCGGCAACAAGGATAAGGAAACAGATGATACACCAACTTACGATACTGTTATGGACAATACAACCTCTGCCACAGAGAACGAAAAAGAAGATACTACAACTACTGCTCCTGAAGGCACCGAAAATGGTATTTTACCTTCAAAATATGATTACAAAATCAACTATATCAATGAAGAGGGAATGGCTTCCGGAGATTTAGTTTTTAATGCAGCGATGGAGAAAATAATATGGAATAACAGTAGCTGTATTCAGCCTGAGGAATATGTTATCGGAACATATAAACGTGATGGAATAACCGGTCAAAGTTTTTTTAAAGTTGCTACTGATAATTTAAAAATTTTTGAACTTGAGGCGCCTTATATCCGTCTTGATGCCATCGACGATCTTTTGCTTGTTGATACGATAGATGATTGTGGACACAGTTTTATAATAGAACGTCTTGAAGCGCAGAATTGTGAAACTGTAGAAGAATTTGTACAAAACTACGAGTATGATGAATACTCAAAAGGCGAAATGTATCACCATGGCGATTATTACATTTACATTACCGGCTCCCCATTAGATATATGCTATGCATATAAATATTTTGACCAAAACTGCGTAATCAGACTTAAAGCTCATATCCGAGATGATGATCCTGATTTCAAAAAACATTTTGAAGCAATGTTAGACCGAGTAAGTTTTGAATATGTGGGCACCCCTGATAAAATTACGGGAACAGATAAAGCATATGCTATTGATCTTTTTGCAAAATCAGTAATTGATAAATTCGGCATCTGCATTAAAGACTATTCATACATCAAAAAATTAGATTCATATGAATTTACATATGAAACTCCGGAATGCAAATATACTATTGAAGGCTATCATGATATGACTGATGTATTAGAGGAATACTACCCTAAATTAGGAACCCTTGAGAGCGGTGTGAATGTTTATATAGAAAAAGAATTGAGTGCTCCTTCATATACACTTCTCACCGAAAAGGATGGCCATTTTGCTATGATTAATATGAAATGTGACATCCCTGAAGAAGATACAGATGCGATTTTTGACCAGATTAGAAAAGATTTATTACAGTAAAAAATCAGGCACAGACTGCATACGCAGTCTGTGCCAATTCTTACTACTTAAATTCAGCATTATTCTTTTTCAAGAAATACATATCATTTCCATACTTCATTGCAAGCTCATAATCATTATCCATAAATAGTTCGTATTCTTCTTGATTGATTTTTGAAGGCTTAGTCCTTTCAAAAATTGTCAGATTCCACGAATGTTTGCATTTCTTACATCTGTATATGAGCCACACATCAACACGGTTGCCATTGGCATTTACTCTGAACTTTCCTGAGTTAATAAACTCCTGTTTCTTACCGCACCCTCCGCAACGATGGTATACTTTTAACGAACTTTCACACATGGCTTCTGCCTCTGATTATTCTCTGTATACTTTTCACGGACAGGGAATATTCTTTCGCAAGTTCTTTCGCTGAAACACCATTTTCATATTTATCGCAAATCTCATGATTGCGTACAACATAAAAATTCTTAGTTTCCGTATTGCTGCCCCAGTCTTTTTTCTCTTTGCATGGAATGTATATATTAGTTCCACTAACGTATTGCTGAATAGTTTCTATTAATTCTTTCGGCAGAACATCTTCTGCTTTAATATAGCTCATTGTAATCCTCCTGTTATTGTTCGGGATTCATCTGAGCTTAGCTATTCATTTTATTTTAAGCTCAGACTACTGAGCCATAACATATCTTCTAAGCATAAAAGCCTCTCTCCTTTCAATATGCAAACATTATCAACTTGATAATAGCCAATTAAAGCTTAATGTACAACCTTATTTTTATTTATAATTATTCATGTTCCACTTTTCTTTTCAACAGATAAACGATACCAACCGCTGATAACAATGCCAATATGATAAATGGATATATATTGGTTGAATCACCTGCATCCGGCGATTTATCCCCATCAAGATTTTCATCATCTTCTCTTGGATCACCTTCATCTGATTTATCAAATGTATCCTCGTCCTCGTCATCTTCAGTATCTTCCGGGTCTTCTTCACCTTCTGAATCATCAGGAACCTCTTCCGGCAGGCTCTCTTCATATACGTTAAAGCTTATACGCCCTGTGACAGTATTATAATTTCTCGTATCTTCAGGCGTATACATAGCCTGCTCCGATACTTCTCCAACCACAAGTTCCATATCAGGTATTAGCCAACTCCAGCCTTCAGGCAGATTCTGTTTAGAAAGCTTCAGCCCTTCTTCAAAAAGAATATCAGGAACTATCGGTGTATCCACATCAGGAGTTGCTTTCTCAATCCTGTACAGCTTACGGCAAAGGGAACTTGTGTAATATTCACTTTCTCTTGCGTTTACTTCTACTGCATAATGTCCTGCATCAGTAGGTGCTCCGTCAATCTTACTAATTCCCTCTTCTGTGATTTCATAGTAAGTATATACAAGTCTTCCATCATAATCGGTATTATCTAATATCATTTCAAGATTAGGCTTTACCTCTGCCACCTGTCCATCATATACTTTATCTGCTACGATAAGATGTACCTCGATATATCTTTTATTAATGGATAAATCTCCTGCTGTTCCATACACAATCTTATAATTGTCCGTCTCTGAAACTCCTGTTGGTTTCAATACGTCAGCATACACGCCCGGCTTTAACTGCTCCAATGTCTTTCCATCAGTAACAGTCGTATCAACTATTGCCTGTGGTCTGTCAGATTCAGTAAATACGTTGTCTATGTTATCCCATTCCATCAAACCATCATATGTGAATGTGTACTCAGGAATATCTCCGTACTTCATAGTTACATCACCGGCATTAACTGTCAAGGTTGCTTTGGTAACGGTAATTTCTCCCGGAATATATGTAACCTTATAATTTCTTGACATAAATGGGTCAACGGTTCTTGTAAGATTTTCTTTTACAACTTTGTTAATTTCTATTTTATGTGCTCCTGCTTCTGAGGACTCAGTAAGCGGTACAGTTGCCAAGGTTACTATACTTCTTCCATAATTATCTATGTCAGTAGCATTTATGGAAGTAAAGTTCATACCATATTCCAATTCGGCTAGTTTACCATATTCAGCACTTGTAACAGGTGTTTTTAACGGATCTCCGCTTTCATATGCATAAGAAGTTACGGTTACTTCCTTTGGTTTTACGGAAATTGTTGTATATCCTATTGCATCTGCATATACACCATGTGCATCTGTAACTTTTACCTTGATTACAGCAATTCCTGCATTCTCAATTGTTACCGTACCATCTGCTGCAATGGAAACAGCCTCCGGTAATTCTGCATAATAATCAACTATTTCATAAGTCCACACATCATCTACCGAAGCGGTTCCGGCTTCTACTGATACAGGAAGCGTAAATGATGAATCTCCGTAATATTTTTCTCCAATATTTCCAAATATTATTTCTCTGTAAGACTTACTTTTGTCAAAGCTCTGTGTCACCGGATTACATGTGTAGTTACTGTCATACTCTACATATGTAGCAGAAATTGTATGTTCACCGCTTACAACCGAATCAAAATCTGCTGTAGCGGTATATGTTCCGTCGTTATTTTTAACTACAGGAACAGTTACCACCTGCGGTATTCCCTGATAATCTATGTAATCAAACTGTATTTTTCCATAATTGACAGTAGCATCAACAATTCCTGACACCTTAACGATAACCGATGCGCCGCCGCCGTTCTCTTTTGCTGTCATAGAAAGGGTTACCGGGCGTTTAGAAATATAAAATATCTTATCTCCGCTTGATGCGCTTGTATACATATCTGTTGCCCCAATTGAAACCCATACTTTATACTTACCCACCTCAGTTGGTATGCCTTCCACAGGTTCGGTCCAAGTATCATATTCGCTGATAAATTTAGAATAATGATATGTCAGTTTACCGTCACTATTGGTATTGACACCCGGGTTATCTATAGGTGTACCATCATACACTTTTCCGGACTCTTCTACGATTTCTATATTGGCTGATTCCAGCTTGATTGTTTCCGTTTTTGACACGGTTCCATTCCAGTATACGTTATTGTTATACTGGACATTGGCAGTTAATGTGAAGTTACCTCTGCCTTCTCCATATAATTCAACTTCACTGTTGTTCATATCAACTGTAATGGAATTAACCTTATTGCCATTTTCATCAAGAATTGATGCAACACCGCTAATAGTATATGTCACAGTTCCATTGCCTCTTGGCGATACCACACGACTAAAAACCTCGTCCATATATGGGCGTTGTATGCCTTCAATACTTAACCTCGGGTCTTTTTTCAGCCATCCCGTTCCATCACTAACAGTCTGTCCATAGTAATTCTGATATTTCCTATCAACGAAGAAATACGCTTTTGCTGCATTTGGTTCAGACACCGGCAGATAGAAATATATTCTTTTTTCTCCGTCTGAAATAATATCATGCTTACCATAATTCGTCTTTGTCAATTGAAGATTGGTAATCGGTGTATACTCGTTGTTCTCTAATTCTAAGGTTGTCTGATACACTTTATTACCATCTGCATCAACTGCATTATTAACTCTAGCTTTAACAGAACCACCACTTATTGTTATTTTAGAAGGTTCAGCACTAAGACTTCCTATTATCGTTCCACCGGAAATCTCATAATTTCTGTCATCTTTATCCTTCACATCATTTCCACCTGAACCGATATCTGATTTTGCACTCATCTTATAATAAGAGTGTCCTGCACTAGCTTCAACATATCCGCCTGTTACGTAGAATCCCAATAAAGCACCGCCTCGTGCTCCGCCTCCGATTCCGGCTCCTGAGCCAAGACCGTAGTCTTCACCACCCTTGGCATATACATATCCTCCACTAATGGTTATCTTCCCTAAATCCTGTCCTACCTGTTTTGCAATATTTTTTTCACCTTTATATACACCACCACTTCCGATTCCGGCTGCTCCATCACCACCATATGCTTTTACATAATACATCCATTCGCTGCCTACGCGCCTTGTCTCCTCCAATTCAATATACACAGCCTTAGCACCCCCTTCGTATCCTCCTCCGATTCCGGCTGCTCCATATCCACCGGTTGCCTCAACTCTGGATTTACCTTTTATTTTTATATCTATATTAGCTTCACCACCACGGGCAAGGTCTGAGTTATCTGCCGGAGCAAGCGTAGTCATTGCTCCGATTCCGTTGGAACCGGCTCCAATTCCGGCTCCCTTTCCCCCACCGAATGCAACAACCTTACTGTCCTCAATTAATATCTGTGCATCTGATACATACTGGGTACCCTTTCCGGTACCAATTCCCGCTCCACCATATCCTCCTGTTGCTTTTATTGTGGAGTCTGTTATTGAAATACTTCCACAGGTCACATTCCATAATGTAGACGATGCTGTATTACTTCCGCTGCTTCCTATTCCCGCTGACCAGTAATCACCTGTTGCTTCAACATTAGAACCACTAATTATAATATCTCCACAACCTTCTCGCGCTCCGCCTCCGATTCCGGCTGAGCCCATAAATTCTGCGAATTCGTCATCGTCATTACTGTTTTCTTGTCCCTGATGACTTCCGGTTGCTTTAACTGATTTACAATTAATTATCTCAATTTTATCAACAACGGTTCCCCAGCCACCGCCAATTCCGGCTCCTCCTTTTCCTCCTTTTGCATCAACCTGACAGTTCTCTATGTATATATGTTCGCATTCGCCTCCTGTCATCTTAAAAATACCTACATCCGCATATCCTCCGGTTCCGATTCCTGCTCCGATTTTACTTGTGGCCGTAACATCTGAGTCTACAATTTTAATCAAATCTATCTCACCAAGTGCACCTGTTCCAATGGCTGCTTTTCCACCACCACTATCTGTGCATTCTGCATATATTATAGAACGATATATTTCTATTGATTCAATATCATTCATATTCCACAGATTGTTAGTACAATTAGACCCTCCAATATTTCCTCCTGAGTATATTGAGTCTGATATGGTAATTTTCTTTACCTGACTGTCCCATCCTGCTCCGATTCCGGCTCCATATCTGTCTCTTCCATTATCCTTAATCGTACAATTGCTAATGGTGATTTCCATATCGTTTCCGGTATAAGTCCCACTTTTCTTTCCTGAACCAATTCCTGAAGCATAACCGTAGCTGCATATATCAACATTCGCATTACTTATTTTAATGTTTCCACAGCCTGCATTGGCTGAACCTATAGCCGCCGCACTGCAGCTAAGATTATGTGTAGATGAAGTATCCCACCAGGCGTTGGCATCTATTACCAGATCCTGATGCCCCTTAACTCCCGTTATCGTAATATTTCCGCCATCTTCTCCGTCTGATGAACCAATTCCGCATCCGCTTTTAAGTCCTGTTGCGGTTATTTTACCTGCACCTGTAATATTAATATTACCAAAGTTTCCGTTACCTGCTCCGATTCCCGGTCCGTTCTTTCCTCCCTGAGCTTTTATTGTTCCATAAAAAAGTGCAATATTTATTGAAGAAATATCTGCGTTACCACTACCGATTCCTGCTCCCAGTTCACCGCCTGTTGCTGTTATATTTAAGGTATTGTAAAAAAGCTCCTCTATCTTGAGTCCTTTTACTTCACTTTCCTCACCACCACCGATTCCGGCTGCTCCTTCTCCTCCGGTTGCAGTTATGGTTCCGCCCTTTATGACAAGTCCGTTAACATCTCCGCCATCACCGCCGTTAATTGCGTTACCACCACCAATTCCGGCTCCGTACTTACCTCCGGTTGCAGTTATGGTTCCACCCTTAATTAAAATATCTTTTACATAACTCTCTCTTCCACCACCGATTCCGGCTGCTCCAAAACCGCCTGTAGCTGTTATTGTTCCGCTGTTAATAGTAATTCCCTCTACCGCATCTGCGTTATATCCGGCTCCGATTCCTGCTCCACCTGTTGATGCAGAAGCAATAATCACCGGATTATATCCGTTACCGCCAATTATTATCTTACCGGCATCCTCATTAGCATCTCCACCAATAGCTGCCGCTCCAAGATCTTCACCACCACCTACAGCAGTCAGCTTACCATTACCAAGGATGGTAACGGATGAACCCTCTGCCACTCTGATTGCGGCATAACCATAATGTATTTCAAATCCTTTATCCTTTCCGCCTTTGAGACAATTATCACCTTCAAGATAAATTGTAACTGTGCTGTCCCCTTTTATGTTAATTGCGGCTTTTTCTTTAAAGCCGTCATCTCTTAAATTGATATTTACATTTTTAAGATAAATCGTAATATCTTTACCATCTACAGTTATATTGTTCTTATTAGTGCTTCCTGTAATATAGTATGTAGCGTTATCACTATCGCAGGTAACATTTCCGCTTCCCACGTTCTTATTATAGCTTTTCGCATCCACGGTATGAGATATTCCCACAACGGACAAAAACATTACTGCCATAGCAACAATTAATTTAAAGCATTTTCTAATTCCCATATTCTGTACCTCCAAAATGAATTCTTATTTCGTCTTCACCCACACTACATTCCAGCATAATTACTTTTACTCCGGCTCTTTTTGCCTCTTCTAATGCCTCACCAAATTCCTTATGGGTGTCCACATTAGCCCTCACTTCTCTAATTCCGTTCATCTGTATAACAAAAGCAATATAACTCTCGTATCCTTCTTTATGAGCCTTCACAAGCTCTCTAATATGCTTTACGCCTCTCTCAGTAGGTGCATCCGGAAAATATCCTATTCCGTCAATTTCCAAGGTCACACCCTTTACCTCCATTAATATTTTCTCATTCCCTCGCTCCATATAAAAATCAAACCGTGAGCTTCCGTATGTATGCTCCTGCTTAATTAAGGTCAACCCTGAAAATTCCGTCGGCCCAAACTCAAGCCATTCCCTCACAAGAGCATTGGGCATCTGACTGTCTATATTAACCCATCCAAGCCCCTCTCGGTACACCATTACCAAATCATACTTAGTCTTTCTGTCATGGTTGCTGCTTTTCTCAAGCATAACTCTAACACCGGGGACAAGAAGTTCTCTGCATCTTCCGGTGTTCTTCACATGTACTGTTTCTGTTGTACCCTCTATGTCCACAGTGGCTATAAAGCGATTGGGACGTGATATGAAGGTTGCGGGGCATACATTGGTATACTTCATTGTATTTCCTTCCTATGATGGATTGCAAAATTATTTTTTCCTATTATGAAAATATACAAAAGAATCCACAACATCCAGAATATCCTTAAAATCCTCTCTTGGGGCAATATTAAGGTATTCCTTCAGAAGTTCTTTTTCCCTGTCTCTGAATCTGCCGTAAAAAATGTCGTACAGATTATGACCTCTTACATGTATCTTGAATTCTTCAAAGTGTTCCTTAAGGTCCGCTATTGAATTAACAGGCTTTCCTATTGCTTCAACAAAACGTTTTCCGCTTGATATTTTATGCAGATACTGCTTCCATTTAGAAAACAGTATTTTCCAGAAATGCTCTTCGCTCTTAACAATGCCAAGCTTCGCCATAACCTTTGGATTAAGAAAATAATTTTCAAAGGAATAATATTTAAGGATAAGGACATTTTCCCTTCCCACCCTTGGAAGTCTGTCTATATCCTGCTTATTCTGTTCACTGTAATAACGGCAAAGCTGTCCCGCCAGTTCTTCCGGATTCTTTCCGTCTCCATCCCTTATCATAAGGAATTGGTCCCTAAGATACAGCTGATTCATGTATTTCAAATTGGCATAGGTCTTAATATTAGTACAGCTGTTAGTTATTATAATTGATATTCTGGACAGTTCTCCATCTTCATTATATAGTTCAGAATAATATTTATTAAGTAATAACGGAAATCTGTTCTTATCCTGTTTGCCTTCAACAATAAATACAAAATCCACGTTAAGAAAATCATTGGCACTATAGCCCAAATCATTGAGGATATCATCAATGTCAACATTATGCTGACCTGTTGAATATCCATCCTCATCAAGTGTCATCTGCCATATCTGACCCTTGGTAAAATTAGACACCATATTAGGCGAATGGGTAGTAAAAATCACCTGATTCTTCTTAGACAGACGGTACAGTATTTTACTCGCCGTCTTCTGAAGAGACGGATGCAAAAACAACTCCGGATACTCTACCATTATTATGCTTGGCATACTCGTATCGTCTTCTACATAAGTCTCCAACAGAGAAAGCATATAAATACTCTTCATACCGTTTCCCATATCTTCAATCGAGCTTACTCTCTTAGATTCTTCGTGTACTGCTTCTGCACTGATATTAAATAGCTTATCCGTATCTGAGGATAAAGTATAGTGTATGGTCTGGGCGCCGCCGTTCTTCCTGTAATTCTCGTTAACCTTCTTGGAAAATTCGCCAAGATTAAGCTGATACACTTTATGTTCCAAAAGTCTGACCGTTTCCTGTAAGTTCAGCTCTTCCGGCTTTTTATTATTGATTAACCCTATACAGTTAAAGCAATGATTACAGCCCTTTGCGCCGTTAAACATACAGGAATTACCCTTAAGGCTTGCCAATTCATCGGACCTCTGCAGTAGTAACAAATCATCCTGAAAGGTGTCCGGGTTTCTGGTTGTATCAATAAAGTGAACCTTGGGCAGGACCTTAGGTATATTAAGATTATTTTTCAAAAATCCGTCATCATATCTCATCTGTCCGTTATAATTAACGAGACAGGTAAATTCCAAAATTCCATCTGAATATCCCGGTAATTTCTCCTTAAAATCTCTTAACCAGGAATCATATCTTTTATAATTGCTTACATTACCATTGGCATGAAATCGCTTTAAATCCCCTTCTGTCACTTCCAAAGTCATTCCAATTTCAATATTCTGTTTCTTCTCGTTGAAATCCGACTTAACCGGTACATATCCGCCCATCACAAGTCTTATGGCATCTAAGACTACTGTCTTACCGGTGTTGTTTTTCCCCACGAGAATAAGGGAGTTCTCAATATTGCTAATGTGGAGCTCCCTGATAGATTTGAAGTTCTGAATATGGAGTGATTTAATCTGCATTAATTACCTCCCATAAAACCGAATACTATTGGTATTATTATACTCTTTTTTTTGTTATATATCAATCCTGCGAATCGTCATAAAACGGTGAGCATTTTTGTTTTCTTAAAAGATAAACATAAGCGACAAGGGATACAATACTGTCGAAGGCGTTACCAATACCAAAGAGAAGTGCGATTCCTGTAAGTGTTGGTGTCCAAATTCCGGTAACATAAAGAATGAATGCACCACCGTAATAGATTGTATTGGTCACAACCGACTCGAAAAGCATATAGTTCGTCTTTCCAAGACCGTAGAATGTGGAGTCAAAGACATTCTGGATAGCATACAAGACATAGAAGCCCACGAGAAGTAACACTAAGTCAAACAGCTTATCTACATCTGTATAACCAAGAACACTCGTCATAAACGGCTTCCACGCAGGAATGCTGACCAACCACAATGCCGTGATAAAAGCAGTGATTGCAAAATAGCCAAGGGAATTGCGACGGATATTTTCCTTATCTGTGGAAACCTCCTGCTTAATAAGCTCACCAAGCTGTAGTACAGGCAAAAGTAGCCATCCCCATATAAAGTTATTCGCAACCCAGTATGTTCCCTGCTCTCCTACAATATTTACCATTCTTGCAATCATCACCATATATGCAACGTTTCGAACAAGGGATTCCATGCCTGAAATACTGCCAATTTTAACAAATTCCTTTACCCACGAGAAATTCAGTTTTGTCTTAACTATCACCTTGACGTCTTCTTTTTTTAGGAGTACAAAAGATACAGCAAGCAAAAGTACATTCACGATGATGTTAGAATATCCTATTCCGTTGACGCCTAATTTTGCCGATATGGGCATATTAGAAACAAGAAAAGTATCTGTCAGAAGACACAGTGCAAGTCTTGCACCGGTAAGTGCATACAGGTACTTGCTTCTATTCACAGTCACGAGCGCAACAAGAGCAAACTGTGTGAGAATTGAAAATACATTTGCAATACTTTCAATACGTATGTATGACACCGACTCATCAATGATGCCCGATTCTGTTGCCATCAATTTCAATAACGGTTCTGCAAAAATCATAACAACAGCAGAAAGAACCGCATATACTCCCAGTGAAATCAACATACCAGTTCTTACTCGGTTAGAAAACTCTGCTTTATCATCCTTAACTTTCCCAACAAAATAGAATAATGGTAAGATTATAGCTTCGTTCAAAATCTCATATAAAAGATTCACCCATGAAAGCTGACCTGCATATAGAGAATGAATATTCTCCGGGTAGCTGTCCGAGAAAAAACACACGAACCGTGGTGTACACTGTCGGCACAAGACCGAGAACTAATAGTGCTATATAAAGTTTGTAATTAATTCTGCTAAGTGACAGTTTAAGTTTATAAAACATTTTATACATCCTCCTATTATTGTCTAAGTCTCTACAAGAACGGCACCATATATACCGGCAGATAATAAATACCATTCTCCCATTTATAATCCTTGGTGTGCACAACATACTTGTCTCTAATACGACTGCTATATTTTCCACAGAATACATTCAATGATTTATGTTCTCTATAGTTTCCTGATTTCACTTCAACTGGGCTGATTTTATCTCCGGTAGCAATCAAAAAATCTATCTCATACAAATGATTTGATGTCTCACTTGGCATTGTATAATAAAACAAATTATTTCCCTTTGCTATCAGCATCTGCGCTACAACGCTTTCGTATACATATCCCAGATTCGCTTCTAATTTATCCGAAAGCAGCTTATTATAGATTACATTTTCCGTATAATTTTTATCCTTAAATGCAAGCGTTACAAATAATCCTACATCAGATGTAAATAACTTATATCGACCTGCATCTTTTTCTAGTGACATTCCTATGCCTGGATTATTTGCGTGATATGCGATATTTACCGTGTAAGAATTAAGTATATCCGGCACCAACTGGCGAACTTGTTCTGCACGCATGCCATCTCTGGCATTTGCTAACACATATCTGGATGCATTTCCACTAAGACTTGCCGGAATAGCATCGTATATATCTCCAGCAAGTCCAGTTCCGTCTATCTTTGTGAAATCTTCTTCATATAAGTCTACAATTTCTCGCTTTACCTCATCAACCACCTGTAGATTATTATGCTCCAAATATGTTTCTACCGCCTGTGGCATTCCGCCAACAAGCATATATAATCTAAAAATACGCATTAAATTTCTGTGCATAGTATTTCCTGCGGACTTTTTGTTTTTTAGCAACATTTTAATTGTATCTGCTGTAATTTCATCACCAATAGCCCATAGGAACTCTTCAAAATCCATCGGATACATAGATATCTTATGTTCCTCACTAGGAATCAGTATATCCTTCGTATTCTTTTTTATGGACAACAGAGAACCCGTTTCAATATACTTATATCTTCCGTCAGCAACAAGGTACTTGATTGCCTGCCTAGCCTTTGGCAACAGCTGAACCTCATCAAATATAATTACAGACTCATTCTCATATAATCTAATTCCGGTTAACTGCTGTAATTGCAGAAAGAAAAAGTCCAAGTTATACGTATCATCAAATAATTCTATAATCGCTTTACTTGTATGCGCAAAATCAATCAAGATATATGATTTAAATTCCTTCTTGGCAAATTCCTCCGCTATAGTTGACTTCCCAACTCGTCTGGCACCCTTTATCAGAAGTGCATATTTATCACTTCTTTTTTCTTTCCACTCAAGTATCTCATCATATATTTTTCTTTTAAACACTGTTTTAGCCATATAAAATCACCTCTATGAGCATAGTATAACGCAAATCCCCATTCATGTAAAGCCAATTCCTACTTAAATCCCCATTCGTTTACAGTCAAATTCTGCGCACATCCCCGTTCAATACATATTTTCCCTTCCTTGCAAATTATTCTATGGGCACATTTCCGAACACACTTGGTACTCATCCTCCCATGTCAAAACAATAATCTCCACCATAATAATCATATCATAACCATTTCCCAAAGCTTTAGTGCATTCTTTTTATTAATCTTCATTTATTTTACCTCCTAACCTGACCAAAATCAAAAAGCCTATACACTATATGTGTATAGACAAAAAAGTCAGATTACAGTCATTACACGCATAGCTATAAAATATGGTGTAATTTACGCACCTATGATTTCTCATTACTTTCTCAAAGATTCAACTAGAATGCCCGTCACTTGAAAGTGGTACATACACAGTCTGGTACAGAAGGTGTGCCTTAAATGATGGGCTGAAAAATGTGGAAGAATCACAGACTCTCGTCTTTCTCTTCTTGCACTGATTTCTTCCTCTTCGTTGTGTGCGGTGATAATACGGTCAATCGCACGGTTGATAGCCTCCGGATTGTCAGCCTAGCACAGTCGTTACCTACTGTAAACATATTTAATTTAACTCCAGCCCTTCCAAACCTCCGGTGCATACCCCACTGTCGCCTGCTTTCCATTTCTAACAATCGGTGTCTTTATCACCTGCTGATTCGCTAGAAGTTTCTCTTCTTTTTGCTCTTTCGAAATATACTTCACAAGCGCCAGTGCATCCTTGTCCTTACACTCTTCATTAATCATCGCATTAATACCACCTATAGCCTGGCATACACTACGGAATTCACCTTTGCTGATTTCCTTTTCACTCATGTCGATGAATTGAAACTTGATGCCTCGCTCCTTGAAGTAACGTTCCGCTTTCTTTGTATCATTGCACTTTTTCGTACCAAAAATCTGTATGTTCACTATCTTTCACTCTCCAGTCTAGTAATACGCTTCTTGTTTTTATATGTCCTCTACAACGATTTCAAGTATTCCTCAACATTCAAATACTGAATATCTTCAATCTCTGTACTTTCTCCTCGATAAATCACATATCGTCCTGTTATTTCACCATATCTGTGACTTGTCATAGCGCACTTTTCTTCATTTGTAATATGACGATACTGCTCCGATACTTGTTCCTTGCCATACTTTACTTCATAGATCTGGCAAGTAAGCGTTTTCTGGTCAAATACAACCATGTCAAACTCTCCGACTGTGAACTGTAGCTTAAATACCTTTTTATCCGGTTTTGCAATCTTTGTTTCGAGTAAGATAATGTCCTCCATCATTCTTCCTCTGATTTCGTTCAACAATCTTTCCAATATACGCTGTCTTTCCTGAATAGAGAGCTCTTGGAATTTTGCATCAAGGAGTAAATTCTCCACGATAGCATTCGCTTGCGCATATCGCATACCAGGCTGTGTGATAACCGTCACTTTACTCTTTTGATTTACCTCCGGCAAAGATTCAAGATCGATTTCTATTATCAAATCCAATAACGCCAGATACTCTTTAATCTGAATCATGTGACTATCTTCTATGTCAACGCTTTGTTCCTCTTTGTTGAGAATATCAAGCATCTGCATAATTCCAAATGTCACTGCATCCAAATCCATATGCTCTTTGATATTTATTGGATTCTCCCTATCTCTAAGCATATTTGCCACTGTGACAGAAATATCATGAGACTTAAAAGTTCTTTCTACAACACTGCGCGTAAAACTATGGTTGATATTCTCTACCACACGATTGATTACGTTTGTTAGTTCTCCTCTCTCATACAAATCCAGCAACTGACGGAAATGCCCGCCATACTGATACATCTTAAGCGAGTGCTGAATATTTTTCGCAATTGCAGTATCAATATACTCTTCCGCTGTTTTGGAATTTGAAAAGGTTGCATCTGCATTATAATTAATTCCACCAAGACTCATTGTTCCGCCATAACGGATATACTCATCAATGCCTTTTATTCCCAACACGTCTTCAAACTCACGATATGGGATGAAAGTAGTATGCAGCATAATGCATCTGTCATAAAGCTGTTCCTCTTTCGAAAATGCAAATCCCAAAGAGTCCGTTCCGGATAAAACAATCTTCATGCCACTACTTGCATAGATATCTGCAAAAATAGCCGCACCTTCAATGAAGTCCTCTATCAAGGTTACTTCATCGATAAATACATACTTAAAGCCTTTTTCTTCTAACAATCTAAGATCAGCATCCACATCTGCTAATGTATTCTTAGACCTCACTTGGATAAATGCAGCCTTCATAAATTCAGTATCAGACAGTTCTGTAAGAATCTGACGAATCATCGTTGTTTTACCGGTTCGTCTCAGTCCATAGATAATAAATACCTTATCCAGCTGACCACCCAAGATATATTCTCTAAGTTCCTTAATGCATTCTCTTTTTCTATATTTCTTTGTCAGAGCAATCTGTGACTTAAGCTGCTTTCCAACTCGCACAGTTGTTTTAAATGCAAGCTGCTCTTCCTCTTCAGTTTCTGGATCTTCTTCCGGAACTACCAATAATTTTAATTCCTTTAATTGTTTTTCCAAGACTTTTCTCTTTTCAATCTGCGCTTTAAGCTCCGGAACTTCTGCAAAATCCAAGTAGGTTTCCGTTCTTTTACCATTTATAGTTATTCTG